>JALZIL010000114.1 GCA_030860305.1 Actinomycetota bacterium | reverse complement strand
GTCTCGTTTCGCAGCACACCGGCTAGGTCACTGCTCTCTGCCCCGGAAAGCCGACCGAAGATCCGCTCAGCCCTTCGCGGACGGCCAGGGCGCGTTGTCACGGTTGGGCGTCAGTGGGCCAGGGTGCGATCCAGCCGATCAAGCATGTTCTCCAGTGCCGCCTCGAACTCGTTGTCGCTGTGATCCTCGGACAGCCGAGTGCCGAGACGACATACCTGCGGGAATGCGGTTACCGAGGACTCGGCGCCGGCGGAAGCAATCTCCGCGTGGCCGAGCGTGTCCACGATGTCGGACTCAGCAGTACGCGCGGCGGCTTCCAGAAGCAGGTGTCCGAGCAGGAAACTGGAGAAGGCACGGTAGGCCGCAATGGCGCTCTCGTCGGTGAACCCACGCGAGATCAACTCACTGAGAAAGTCCTCCACGACCCTCAGGCTACGAAGCGGCGGACGAAGCCAGGGCGCGGCCGGGTGACGCGTCGCGATCAGCGGAAAGACTGCAGGATGTTCCTGTTCGATCCGGCGTACGCCGTGAGCCAGCCACTGCAGGTATGCCTGCCACCCATTGAGTGGCTCCACGGTGTCAGGGTTCAGGTGCAGTTCGGAGACCATGCTCTCGACGACGCCCTCGAGAAGATCTTCACGGCCGTTTACATAGCGATAGAGGGACATCGCTTCGACGCCGAGTTCCTTGCCCAGCCCGCGCATCGTCAGCGCCGACAACCCGTGGCTGTCCACAAACGCCACGGCAGCACTGATGATCAACTCACGGCTGAGTGGCAACCGGCGCTCAGCGGTGTCCACTCCATCGGGATCGGTGCTGGTGACCGGTGTCATACCCCACCCTCCCGACTCATAGTGACTCCACAGTGTGTCACTGTGCGGCCGCTACGACCACTTGCCCCCCCGGTCGGCCCCCTCCGGGGTGGCCATCGGGTACAACCGAGGGGTGGACGAGCATGATCGCGTGAACCAGCAATGAGCCGGATCGCGTCCGTCGCCGCTGCCCTGCCGGAGTATCGCTACGACCAGGCCGACATCACCGCGATGGTCACCGACCTCGTCCTGCCAGCTGGCCACTCTCCAGCGCTGTTGCAGCGACTGCACGGTAACGCCGGTGTCGAGCAGCGGCACCTGGTCCTTCCACTGGAGGACTACGCGAAGCTGGGCGGATTCGGAGCCGCCAACGACGTGTTCATCAGAGCCGGATCCGACCTCGGAGCTCGGGCAATCACCGACGCTCTGGACCGCGCGGGTCTGGCCGCCCATGACGTCGACCTGATCGTGGTCACCTCCGTGACCGGACTCGCAGCGCCTTCGCTGGATGCCCGTTTGGTCCCCAGGCTCGGCCTGCGGCCGGACGTGAAGCGAATCCCGATCTTCGGGCTCGGTTGCGTCGCCGGTGCCGCCGGAGTGGCCCGGGTGCACGACTACCTGCTGGGACACCCGGACGACGTGGCCGTATTGCTGTCGGTGGAGCTGTGCTCACTGACCGTGCAGCGCGACGACCCATCCACGGCCAACCTGGTGGCCAGCGGACTGTTCGGTGACGGCGCCGCGGCTGTGGTCATGACCGGTGCGTGTCGCGCGGAGACCGCCCGACCCGGGCCTGATGTCCTCGCCACCCGCTCTCGTTTCTATCCTGGGACCGAGCGGGTGATGGGCTGGGACATCGGCGGTACCGGTTTCCGGATCGTCCTCGACGCCAGCGTCCCCGATGTCGTCGGTGGGCACCTGGCCGAGGACATGAAGGCCTTTCTGGCCGACAGTGACCTCGACACCTCAGATGTCGTCCGGTGGATAGCGCACCCCGGTGGGCCGAAAGTGTTGGCCGCCGTACAACAGGCTCTCGACTTGCCCGATGGGGCGCTGCAACATGCCTGGGACTCGCTCGCCTGCGTCGGCAACCTCTCGTCGGCTTCGGTACTGCACGTCCTTGCCGCGACCCTTGACGATCCTGCGCCGCAGGCTGGAACGTATGGCGTACTGATGGCAATGGGCCCCGGGTTCTGCGCCGAGTTGGTGCTGCTGCGCTGGCCCCAGGACTGAGTCCATGAGTTCCGAGCTGTGGTACGTGGTGCTCATCGCCGCAGTGGTCGTCGAGCGGATCACCGAACTGGTTGTCTCCCAGCGCAATGTCACCTGGGCGTTGCGCCAAGGCGGAGCCGAGACCGGTCGCGGGCACTATCCGCTGATGGTTGCCCTGCACTCTGGACTGTTGGCGGCCTGCTTGGTGGAGGTGTTCGCCACTGAGCGGCCGTTCCTGCCGGTGCTGGGCGTGACCATGCTGGCGCTGGTGCTCGGCGCGCAGGCGCTGCGCTGGTGGTGCATCAGCGTTCTCGGAAGGCGGTGGAACACCCGCGTCGTGGTCATCCCGGGGCGTTCCCTGGTCGCGACCGGTCCGTACCGCTGGCTACGCCACCCCAACTACCTCGCGGTGGCCATCGAGGGCATCGCGCTACCGCTCGTGCATACCGCCTGGGTGACCGCGCTGACCTTCACTGTGCTCAACGCCGTACTCCTGCTGGGCTACCGCATTCCCACCGAGGAACGCGCGCTGGAGTCGGCGGCGGCGTGACACCGGGGACGGCATGACACCGGGGACGGTATGACACCGGGGACGGCATGACAGAGCGCCGCAGAGACCTCCTGGTCGGCCGCAGAGACCTCCTGGTCGTCGGCGGCGGGCCGGTCGGGCTTGCTGCCGCGATCGAGGGTCGCCTCGCCGGAATGTCGGTGTTGCTGATCGAACCGCGGACCGGTCCGGTGGACAAGGCCTGCGGCGAAGGGCTGATGCCCGGCACGGTGAGCGCTCTGCGGAATCTCGGGGTCTGCATCCAGGGCGCGCCGTTTCGCGGCGTCCGATACGTGGCACCGAGCGGAACGATTGCCGCCACCCATTACTTCTTCTCCGGGGTCGGCATGGGCGTACGCCGTACCGCGCTGCACGCGGCCCTTGCCGAGCGTGCCGCCGACGTAGGAGTGGTCCGGAAGTGCGGACGAGTCGTCGGGATTGCGACCCACGAAGGAGCCGCCAGTGTGCGAGTCATCCTGGACGATGGCAGTGCCGTGGAGGGCGGCTGGGTTCTGGGCTGCGACGGCTTGCACTCGGTGGTCCGCCGGGGGACCGGGCTCGCCCGTGGCAGCGACGGTCGGCGGTTCGGGATTCGGCGGCATGCCGCTGCCACACCTTGGTCGGATGTGGTCGAAGTTCACTGGTCAGCCCGCGGGGAGGCCTACGTCACGCCGATCTCGGGCACCGAGGTCGGGATCGCGGTCCTCGGTCCGCGCGGGTGGTCCTTCGACGAGGCACTGGGAACCTTTCCCGCGCTGGCCCGGCGGTTGGCCGACGTTGTCTGGACCACGTCGGCACGTGGCGCGGGACCGTTGCAGCAGAAGGTTTCCTCCCCGGTCCGCGGCCGGGTGCTCCTCGTCGGGGATGCGGCCGGGTACGTCGATGCACTCACCGGCGAGGGGCTGCGCATCGGCTTGGCCTGCGCCCAGGCGGCGGTGCGTTGTGTGGCTTCCGGTCGTCCTGAGGACTATCCGCCCGACTGGCGCTCGCTTACCCGGGACTACCGCTGGCTCACCAGCGGCTTGGTCACCGCTACCCGCGTCCCGCTCGCCCGTCGGCTACTCGTACCGGTGGCCGCGCGGCTACCCCGAGTGTTCGGTGCCGCCGTGGAGAGGCTGGCCCGTTGAGCGCTGCAGGTGACTACATCCAGGGCGGCGGCTTGGGCAGTATTCCCTCGGTGGCCAGACCCTCGCCGGTCGACCGCCCGGTCAGCCAGGCCAACAGGTCGGCCGCCCTGCCGCTGACTTCGCGATAGGTCAGATCATCACTGGCCCCAGAACCGATCTGCCAGATTCGCTCACGATCGGTGGCCTGCAGCACCCATGACGGAGCATCGTCGCGACCGTTCATCGTCCTGGTGACATCCTCCAGCAGCGCATCCACGAGATCGCCCGGCCAGGATTCCACCGATACTCCGGACCCGAGATCGACCAGATGCAGCCACACTTCTCGCGTGCGCAGCCACAAGATGGCACTCGCTGGAATGTCTCGGCCCTGAAAGGTACGCACGCGCGCCGTCCAGGCCGGCCCCGGAAGGCCAACGACCTCCGCGTGGAACCGTTCGGCCGTGTTGCGGACATCGGCACGCAGCTGGTCGGCGCCCTGACGGGCTGAGGTGTCGATGTCTCGATTGCGGGTCTCGATGTCGGGGTACATCAATGTCTCGTTCCCCGTCGCCGCCCAGGACAACAAGCGGGACACGGCTTCTGCGTTGCGGGCCACGTGTGCTGCGACGTGGGCACGGCTCCAGTCCGGCAGAGCCGACGGCTCGCGGAGTTCGTCCTCGGTCAGTCCCTCGACCTGGCCGAGGAAGCGCGCCTCACCTGCGCGCAGCCAGTCCAGGACGTGAGCGGATTCGGCTGGTACGGACTCGGCTGGATCGGACATCAGACTGGCTCCTCGGGTGGCTGGGTTCGGCCACGTCTTGGCTCTCCTGGGCTGGTGGGCGGTGGAAACTCGGCTGACCGGCGGCGTGATCCAGAGTAGACAGACCAGCGTGCCTGATGACCTCGAGAGCCGACTGCTCCCCTTCACCGCCGACGATTTCGACGCGGCCTTCGCCTGCCTGAGCGAGGGTTTCGGTGAGGACATCACCGAGGTCGAAGGCGATCGGATGGTCTTCGAACCCGAAAGGACCCTGGGGCTGTGGGACGGCGACCGGGTGGTGGCCACATCGGGGATCTACTCCCGGGACATCACGATCCCAGGTGCCGTGGTCCCGTTGGCCGCCGTCACTCTGGTTTCGGTCTCCCCGACGCACCGCCGGCAGGGGGTGCTGACGGCCATGATGGGCCGCCAGCTCACTGAGGTGCACGAGCGCGGCACCGAGCCGATCGCCGCGCTCTACGCCTCGGAGGGCTCGATCTACGGACGCTTCGGGTACGGGCTGGCCAGCTATCAAGGCCAGCTCAAGGGTGACACCCAGTCGATGCGGCTCCGACCGGAGGTGGACGCCGGCAACGGGCGAGTGTATCCGGTGGACGAGAAGGACTTCCGATCCGCGGCCATCCCGTTCTACGACGAGATCCGGCCGCAGACGCCTGGCCTGCTCTCCCGCAAGGATCGCTGGTGGGATTCCCTGCTGCTCGATCCCGAGAAGCAGCGCAACGGGAGGAGCGCTCGGCGCTACCTGCTGCACGCCGAGCCGGACGGGACGGTCACCGGTTTCGCGCTCTACCGTCGCAAGGCCGATTGGGCCGACACCGGACCCGACGGCACGGTCATCGTGATCGAGCTGCATGCCACGCACACCGCCGCTCGGGCCGCGCTGTGGCGCTACCTCCTGTCGATGGACCTGGTCAGACACCTGTCCGCCCCGCTGGCCGGGCGGGACGACCCGTTGCGGCACATGCTCACCGATGCTCGCGCGGTCGGGATGTCACAGGGTGACGCGCTCTACGTGCGTCTGGTAGATGTGGGCACGGCACTCGCTGCTCGGCGGTACCCGACGACGATCGACCTGATTCTGGACATCGAGGATCAATTCTGCCCGTGGAACGCCGGGCGATGGCGGCTGACCGGCGGGCCGTCGTACGGCCGCTGCGTCCGAACCGAGGGTGACCCGGATCTGGCGATGACTGCCGAGACGCTGGGTGCGGTCTACCTCGGGGACACCTCGCTGGGAACTCTCGCCGCTGCCGGCCGGGTGCGGGAGATCACGCCGGGTGCGGTGGCCGCCGCGACCACGGCGGTGGGCTGGCCGGTGGCGACCTACAGCCCGGAAGGCTTCTAGCCGCGCCAACGTGCCGGTTCGCTACACAACGGCCGCTTCGGGCACGGCTAGAAGGGAGGTTCGGCAGCGAACCGGCCTTATAGCGGCGTGGTTGGTAGCTCCGGGACCTGGTGGGTCCGTTCATAATCACTCACCTGGCTGATCCGGCGGACGTGGCGCTGCTCACCGGAGAACTCGGTCGCCAGGAATGCCGAGACCAGCGCGGTCGCCTCCTCCGCGGTGTGCATCCGGGCGCCGATCGAGAGGATGTTCGCGTCGTTGTGCTGGCGGGCCAGGGTTGCGGTCTCGATCGACCAGGCAAGTGCGGCACGTACGCCCGGAACCTTGTTGGCCGCAATCTGCTCCCCGTTGCCGGACCCGCCGATGACCACACCGAGGCTGTCGGGATCACCCACAACGCCGGCACCGGTTGCCAGGCAATAGGCCGGGTAGTCGTCCTCACCGTCGTAGCTGGGCGGCCCGATGTCGACGACCTCGTGGCCGGCGGCAGCCAACTCGCCGACGAGGTGCATCTTGAGCTCGAAGCCGGCGTGATCACTGCCCAGATAGACCCGCATGCGGTGGAGTCTCGCAGCCGCGGCGCTCGAGGTACTCGGCGAGGAGGGCTGTCACCACGCTGAGGGCCGGGTCTACCTACGGCGTCAGAAGTCGACCCGCATCACGACACGTCGCAGGGTCGTACGGCTGACCTCGGTGAAGCCGGCGTCGGCGAACACGCCTT
>JALZIL010000070.1 GCA_030860305.1 Actinomycetota bacterium | reverse complement strand
GTGACCGTGACTGGCGAGGATCTGATCGAGTCCACGTCGCCGCCGATATCGGCATGGCGTCGCCGGGCCGAGCAGCTGCTGGGTCGTCCCCGCGGTGGCCGCAGCGCTGCTCGTGGTCGGGCTGGTTGCCGGGGCGGTCGCCGGATACGTTGTGGGCCACAGCAATCCACCGGTATTTGGCGGCATCTACGGCTACTCACTCGGTTCCGGGAACTTCGCGGGCAGCCCTCTTGACAGCTCGGCCTTCGATCAGACGTACGGCCGCACCCCGCTTCCGATGCTGACGCCCGAGGACCTCGCCGCGTTGGGAGAGAACGTGACTCGGCAGTTCAGCGTCCTCAGCGGACAGTCGGCGATCCCGACCCTGTGCGCCACGATCGTCGGACAGCCGGGCTACTCACCGGACAACCGTTATCCCTCGACCGTGTTCCGGGTCGACGGCGGCAATATCACGCAGCTCATCTGGTCACGAGCAGATGACGCCTCGGCGTCTGGCACCCTGCAGACCCTGGCTTCCCAAGCGCAGGTGTGTCCGGAGGTACCGAACTCCGAGGCGATGATCACCACCGGCGGCGTACAGAGCGGGATCGGAGACGAGTATGCGGTCTTCCGCCGCACGCCTACGGTGTCCGGGCCGACCGTGTTCTTCGCGACCGTCGCTTTGGTCCGGGTCGGCGCGGATCTGATCGAGGTCTCCTTCATCTCGGACGCCATCGATCTTCCCGACGCCGAGGCTCGATGCCTGCGAGCGGCGGTCGCAGCCGTTCAAATGGCCAGTGGCGGGTAATTGTCCACTGCTCAGTCGAGAGAATGCGCCGCCCGAATCACTGTGACGATCTCGTCCATGATGTCGTTGATCCCGAAGTCCTTGGGCGTGAAGACCCGTGCCACCCCCAGCTTCAGCAGCCGGCGCGCATCGGCATCGGGCACGATGCCGCCGACCACGACCGGCACGTCGTCGAGCCCCTCGGCATGCAGCCCGTCGACCACCGTCGGCACGACTTGCAGGTGCGAGCCGGACAGGACCGAGAGCCCCACGACATGCACGTCCTCTTCGATCGCAGTGGCGATGATCTGAGCCGGCGTCAACCGGATCCCCTGATAGATCACCTCGAAGCCGGCATCCCGCGCGCGAACGGCGATCTGCTCGGCACCGTTGGAGTGCCCGTCCAGTCCTGGCTTGCCGACCAGCATCCGCAGTCTGGACCCGATCTGCTCGCCGGTCTGGCGGACTCGCGCCCGTACCGCAGTCATCGCTTCGCTGGGGACCGCACCGCTGGGGGCTGACGACACACCGGTGGGGGCGCGGTACTCACCGAAGACCTCGCGCAGCAGGCCCGCCCACTCCCCTGTGGTCACCCCGGCCCGTGCGCAGGAAACCGTGGCGACCATCAGGTTGTCCGCACCCTTCGCCGCCTCACGCAGAGCTTCCAGCGATTGCACGACCTCCTCGGCGTCGCGCTGTGCCCGCCACACGACCAGCGAATCCTGGGCGGCCCGCTCGACCGCCGGATCCACGGACATGATCGCGGCATCGAGATCGGCCAGTAGCGGGTTGTCCTCGGTGGTCTCGAACCGGTTGACGCCGACCACGACGTCGTCACCGCTCTCGATCCGGGCGCGGCGCTGGGCCAGCGCGCCGACCATCTCGCTCTTCATGTAGCCGGACTCGACCGCGGCGACCGCGCCGCCCATCTTCTCGACACGCGCGATCTCGGCCCGGGCGCCAGCGACGAGATCGGTGACCTTCTGCTCCACCACGACGGAGCCGGTGAACAGATCCTCGTAGTCGAGCAGATCGGTCTCGAATGCCAGGACCTGTTGCATCCGCAGCGCCCACTGCTGATCCCACGGCCGGGGCAGTCCGAGCGCCTCGTTCCAGGTCGGCAGTTGCACCGCCCGGGCCCGGGAGTCGCGGGACAGGGTGACCGCGAGCAACTCGAGCACGATCCGCTGGACATTGTTCTCCGGCTGCGCCTCGGTCAGCCCCAGCGAGTTCACCTGCACGCCGTACCGGAAACGCCGTTGCGCAGCGTCTTGTACGCCGTACCGCTCGAGGGTGAGTTCGTCCCAGAGTTGAGTGAAGGCGCGCATCTTGCACATCTCCTCGACGAAGCGCACCCCGGCGTTGACGAAGAAGGAGATCCGGGCGACCACGTCACCGAAGCGATCCGGTGGGACCTGACCGGAGTCCCTCACCGCATCGAGCACCGCGATGGCCGTAGACATCGCATACGCGATCTCCTGAACCGGCGTGGCTCCGGCCTCTTGGAGGTGATAGCTGCAGATGTTGGTGGGGTTCCACTTCGGCATCTTGGTGACTGTGTAGGCGACCATGTCGGTGATCAGCCGCAGCGAAGGCGCCGGCGGGAAGATGTAGGTCCCACGCGACAGGTACTCCTTGATGATGTCGTTCTGCGTCGTGCCGGTCAGTGCTTTGACGGCCTCGGCGGGGTCTGTTTCCTCAGCTTGGGCCTGCTCTTCGGCGACCACTTCGTAGAGGGCGAGTAGCCACATCGCGGTCGCGTTGATCGTCATGGACGTGTTCATCGTGGCCAGCGGAATGCCTTCGAACAGCATCCGCATGTCGCCGAGATGCGCGACTGGGACACCGACCTTGCCCACCTCGCCGACGGCCAGTTCGCTGTCCGCGTCGTACCCGGTTTGCGTGGGCAGATCGAAGGCCACCGAGAGCCCGGTCTGCCCCTTGGCGAGGTTGCGACGGTAGAGCGCGTTGGATTCCTTGGCCGAGGAATGCCCTGCGTAGGTCCGCATCACCCACGGCCGGTCCCGCTCTCCGGCGCTGGACGGGTACGGCATGGCCGAAGTCTAAGTGCGCTGCCCGGGTGTGGATGCCGGTTTGGCCAGTGGCGGTAACCACAGTGCAGCGCAGGCGGCTCACGCGCAGTGGCAGACTGGAGCGGCACATGGCCCAGACACCTGCGTGCACGGGTGAGACGAGGAGGCTGGTCGGATGCCGGTCGATGCGGGCAGCCTGCACTATGCGGTCGGCCCCGTCGCTGCCGTCGTCGTCTTGGTCCTGCTGATTCTGTTCATCCGGTGGGCCTTTGCACCCGTTCGTAGAGGTAACCGGTCCACGCCTGCCCAGGGACTGCTGCGCTCGGTGGCGACAACGGGAACTCGGGAGTCCGCCATGGCGCTGCGTGCGGTCCTATCAGACGCGGGCATCCGGTCCACCATTTCTGCCCGCGATTCCACCCACGTCGACGTCCTGGTCTTCGTCGACGATGTCCCCAGGGCCCGGTCACTGGCCCTCGGGTTCGGTCAGATCAGCGACGCATGAAAGCGTTACCACCCATGAAGGTGATCGGCACGACGGGCAGCGCCCCGGGCAAGGTGTCGTGACCATCGAGCCGGGCGACCTCTATCGCCTCGAGCCGGGCGCCGACATGCTGACCGCGGCGACCCTGGTGCAGGCCATCCCGGGCTTCATCGACGCTGGTTCGGCGGTGAACCTGGCGGTGAGCCAACTCCTGGACAGTCTCGAGCACGAGGTGGTGGTCCGCTTCGATCACGACGTACTCATCGACTACCGAAGCCGTCGGCCGCGACTGACGTTCAACGAGGATCACTACGAGGACTACGTCCCGCCCGAATTGGTGCTCTACCGGATGAGCGATTCCGACGGGGTCAGCTTCCTGCTGTTAGCCGGCCCCGAGCCGGATTTCCTCTGGGACCGGTTCACCGAGGCGATACTCGATCTCGTGACGCGCTTCGAGGTGCAGCGCAGCGTCGGCCTGTTGGGTATCCCGATGGCGATGCCGCACACCCGTCCGGTCACCGTGACCTCGCACGCCACTCGCCCCGGCCTGGTCACCGGTGCCAACTTGTGGCGGGGCAAGGTGGCGGTACCGGCGAGTCTCGGGGCGCTGCTGGAGATCCGGCTGGGCGATGCCGGCCTTGACGGGTTCGGCTTCGCCGCGCACGTGCCCTACTACCTGGCCGAGTCGGACTACCCAGCCGCCTCGGCCGCCTTGTTGGAGGCCACGGCCGCCTCGACCGGCCTGTCCCTGCCGCTGGGTGATCTGATCGAGGCTGGAACCCGGGTGATCGCCGCGGCCGACGAGCAGTTGGCCGGCAACGAGGAGATCGCCCGGGTGGTCTCGACGCTGGAACGTCAGTTCGACGCGTTGACCACCGAAGGCGGCGACACCGGCATCGCCGAGCTGTCCACGCTGTCCGCGGAAGACATCGGTGCCCAGGTCGAGCGCTTCCTCGCCCAACAGAACGAAGACGGCGCCACCCCGGAGAGCTGAACCGCAGAGATTGAGCGCTCCGCTATCGCCGTTATGCGCATAACGGTCAGGATCGGCGCTTCGAATCGCCGTTATGCGCATAACGGTCCGCATTTCGCAGGCACGGATCAGGCGGCGGTGCGACTGAGCGCAGCGCGCAGCACCCGCAGCATCCGGCTCGGATCATGGAGATCCGACGCTGTGGCGTGCAGAACCAACCAGCCAGCTGTGACCAGATCATTGAGTCGGCTGCGATCGCGACGCATCTGTAACTGATCCGCGTGATGGGCGCCGTCGTACTCGAGGATCACCCGCCTGTCGGGCCAGGCGAAGTCGACACGGGCGACGAAACGTCCGGCCAATCGCACCTCGAATTGCGGGATAGGGTCCGGGATCGCGGCCCGGTGCATGAGCAGCCGTACCTGGGTCTCGGGGGGTGACTCGCTGCGGCCGTCAGCAAGGTCGAACACTTCGCGCGCTCGGCGGACTCCCCAGACTCCCGCCCCAGCAACGAGCCGTCCGGCCAGGTCGGCCGGTGACACAACGCCGCGATGGAGCATCCCGTCCACCGTGACGAGCGCGAGGGGTATGTCGGACAAGGTCGCGGCATCCCAGCAGGCTCGGCTCGGGCTGGTGACTCTCATGCCATCGACGACGCCAATGTCGGACTCTTCGACGGGCGTGCGATGGACCTTGACCCCCCGTGGGCCGTCAACGCGGGCACCGGGAGGCAGGGCAACCATGACGGGAGCATCCGCACGCGCGTACTCCACGGCGTACCACCATGCCGCGGAAT
>JALZIL010000069.1 GCA_030860305.1 Actinomycetota bacterium | reverse complement strand
GGTAGCGTGTACACCTTGTCCAGGTGCAGGTGGCCGTCGACGAACGACTCGGTAACCAGCCGGCCTTCGGCCTCGATGACTGGCACGGCCGCACTTTCCGACTCGCTGTTGTGCTTGACGCGACCGGGCGAGGACTCGACGATCCTCGAGACCCGGCCGGACCGAACGGTGATATCGCAGACCCGGCCGTCGCGGAGCCGCGCCCGCTGGATGTCCAAGGAATCGCCGTCTGCGACCATGCCTGCTCACCCCAGAAGCTGCTCCACCTAGCAGCCGCAAGGCTCCCACGAAGGACATCGATGACCGAAGGACAGGGCGGCGGTACGCCAGCCGGCTGGTACCCCGACCCCGAGGGCAACGGGCAACGGTGGTGGAACGGGGTGAGCTGGGGACAGTTGCGTCAGCCGCCGACCAGTCAGCCGCAGCAGCCCGCTCCCGCGCAGTACGGCCAACAGCAGCCCCACGGTCAGCATTCGCAACAGCCCGAGCAGGCCCCTCCACACGGCCAGCAGCCCGCACGACAACCTGGACAGCAATGGGGCCAGCAGCCGCCCCAGCAGAGCGGCGCACCGGGTCTGCGCTGCGTCAACTGTCAGTTCACCGACTTCACCCAATCGGAATTCTTGCTGAACACCCGCGGCATGACGATGTTCGACCTCGACGCCTTCAACGCCACCGCCAACTGCCTGATCTGCCGCCGCTGCGGGTTCATCCACTGGTTCGCCGGGCGCTGACCCGCCGCAACGGGTCGGCGCCCGGCCGTCTCAGCTGGTCCGTACCAGAGTCCGCTCGTCCTCGTCCTCGTCCTCGTCCTCGTCCTTGGCCTCAGCGCCGGCGCCGACCTCGGCCGAAACCCGGTCGACCGGCAGGTCAGCGGACTCGCGGAAGCCATGCCGCTGCCACCACCGCGCCAGCGGCACCGGAGCCCACCAGTTGGCCCGGCCCATCAGGCGCATGGCGGCGGGCACGAGCAGCGTCCGTACGACGGTCGCGTCGACGAGGATCGCGACGAGCATGCCGACACCGATCATCTTGATGAACGTGACACCGGACGTCGCGAACGCGCCGATCACCACGGCGAGCAACAGCGCGGCGCTGGTGATGATCGCGCCGGTCTTCTGCAGCCCGACGGCCACAGCTGTCGTGTTGTCAGCGCCTCGGTCCCACTGCTCGCGGATCCGGGAGAGCAGGAAGACCTCGTAGTCCATGGACAGCCCGAACAGGATGGCCAGCATCAGGATTGGCTGAGTGGCGTCGAGGGCACCGAGCGGAGTGAAGCCGAGCAGCTCGGACAGATTCCCGTCCTGGAAGATCCACACGACCACCCCGAACGAAGCCACCACCGAGATGGCATTGACCAGCACCGCCTTGACCGGCAGGACCAGCGAGCCGAAAGCAAAGAAGAGAAGTACCAACATTGCCAGCACCACGAGCAGCCCCATCCACGGCAACGTGTCGCCGAGGGAGTCGAGTAGGTCGACCAGCTGCGCGCTCTGGCCGCCGACCAGCGTCTCCGCGCCATCCGGAGCCGCAACGTCGCGTAGCTCTTCGACGAGAGCCCGGCCCTCCGCGCTGTTGTCGACGGCTGCGTAGGTCACGTCGAACAGCGTCGTACCCCGGCTGTCCTCCGTGATCGTCACCTCGTCGACGCCGTCGACGGCACGCAACGCCTGCGCGTACGAGGCCAATGCACCCGGATCGGCTCCGGACACCACGACATCGGCATGGCTGAGGTCCTGACCCGGAAACTCTGCAGCGAGGATTTCGCTGACGACCCGGCTCTCGGTCCCCTTCGGCAGGACCCGCTCGTCGACGCCGGTCCACTCGACCCGAAGGAAGGGCAGACCCAGCGCCAGCAGCCCCACGACCACCGTGGTCAGCACGACCACGGGCCGGCGCATCACCATCCGGGCGATCCGAGCCCACGCGCCGTTCTCCGCGACAGCGGCACTCTTCGAGCGGGCCACCCGGCGGCGACGCCACGGCATCCGGCCGGCATCGACCCTCGGACCGAGGACCGCCAGCAGCGCCGGAAGTACGGTGAGCGCCGTGACCATCGCGACGAGTACGGCCGCCATTCCGCCAAAGCCCATGGAGCGCAGGAAGACTTGCGGAAAGAGCAACAGGGAGGCCAACGACACAGCTACGGTCAGACCGGAGAACATCACCGTACGACCAGCCGTTGCCATCGTGACGGCCACTGCGTCCGGTGTGGAACGGCCGGCGGCCAACTCCTCACGGAAGCGGCTGACCACGAACAGCGCATAGTCGATCGCGAGGCCGACGCCCAACAGTGTGATGACGTTGA
>JALZIL010000369.1 GCA_030860305.1 Actinomycetota bacterium | reverse complement strand
CGGGTCCAGTTCGACACGTTCTTCCTGTCCGACCGGGAGGACCCGAACGCGACCCAGTCGTTCTACCGCGGCTTCCAGAGCAAGAAGGGCAGTCGTACGGTCGTGCCGGCCGCGACGCAGATCCCGCTGCACCGGGGGCGCTGAGCCCGCGTCCCTGTCGAGGGCACGCGAGCACTCGGGTCGCCTCGGTGACCCTTCCGGCACCGGACGACTCCGCGGCGGGGGGTGGGGCGCGAGCTTCTACGACGTCGAGACGCACGAGCTGTTCTGGCTGTCTGGTCCCGCCGCCATTCGGGAAAAGCTCGCCGGCTTGATCCCATCGCAGGTCGGTGCATGGTCTCGGGGCCGGTGACAGGGGTTCCAGGGGACCTCCTCATGGAGACCGAGATTGCCGGCGCTCGACCCCTTGCCCGACCCAGCGGCGTGGCGCTGGCCTGCAGGCTTGCATCCCCGTACGGCGGCGTATGACGGTTTTCGGCCGTCCGGGCGCGTAGCCCGCCTGGACCGGGCGTCGCTGCACGTCGCCGCCGCTCACCCAACCCGACCCAGCGACGACCGCGAACAACGTGCTCGAAGACGCGAGATGGCGTCCCACTCGACCGCCAGTCGCGAGGCAGACCACCTTGCCGCGATGTTGCGGCTGGATGCCGTAGCCGGCGTGGCCGCCGTACTGCGCCAGCCACTCGTTGAGCTGATCGAGATGCGGCCCACCAGTCCAGTGGTCCCGCGCCAGGTCGTTGGTCAACCCGCGCCGCCAAACCTGATCATTGAGGGGCACGGACATAGCCGCCGTCTGCATCTATGTGGTCGCTGGTGCTACCGTCCGAGCATGGGCTCTCCCTCGTTCATCGCCGCTTTCGTGCGGCCCCGCACCGCCTGACGGCGGTGCCGATGCGCCCGGAGCTGTAACCGGGCAGTTGAGTGCTCTCTGCGCTCAGCGACAGGGGTAGCCGCCGACCGACTCCGTCCGAGTGGCCGTTGCTCTGCCTTGCATAGCGCCCCAGCCGCTCGGTTCCTTCGAGCCGTGAGGACCGCAATGCCGTCACAGCCCCACAGACCCCGCCGCCAGAGCCCTCGGAATCTCGGTGGCGCTCATGAGCTGGGCCAGAACTTCCTGATCGACAGGCGCTTCACGACGGTGATGGCGGACATCCTTCGCCACGCGCCACCACTCCCGGTGCTTGAGCTTGGGGCTGGCAGCGGTGCCGTTACCGACGAGCTGATCCGGGCCGGCCTCGCCGTCACCGCGGTCGAGCTTGACCCTGGTCAGGTGCGGTGCCTGCGTGAGAGGTTCTCTGGCCGGGCTGACATTGTGGCCGCGGACATGCTCCACTTCGACTACGGCGACACCGGCCACCACGTGGTGTCGAACGTCCCGTTCGGTATCACGACACCACTGCTCCGCCGGCTGCTGGCGCAGCAGCGCTGGCACACTGCCGTGCTGATGCTTCAGTGGGAAGTCGCTCGCAAGCGCGCCGGCGTCGGCGGCACAACGATGCTGACCGCGAGCTGGTGGCCGTGGTATGAGTTCGTCCTTGACCGACGGGTGCCGGCATCGGCGTTCCGACCACCGCCCGCCGTCGACGCCGGCATCCTGATCATCCGCCGCCGGGCCCGACCTCTCATCGCGGTCGAGGAACGCCATGCATACCAGCGACTCGTGCGTGCCGTGTTCACCGGACCCGGACGAGGCCTCAGTCAGATTCTGTCCGGACAACTGCCTCGACGCGTCATCGCATTGTGGCTGCGAGACACCCGGGTTGGAGCAGACTCCCTGCCACGCGGTCTGACTGTCGAGAACTGGGTGTCCCTGTACGCGGTAGCGCACGGACGCGGGCGGCCCCGTGACCCGGAGAAACCGCGCGGGTAATGAGTTCAGCGTTCCCGACCGCCCCGGCACGATGTCGATCACGATCCGGTCATCGTAGGCGCCGGGGGTCGGTCAAAACGTCGCGCACCAAACCCGTCACCAGCGCAGGGGGTCCGCTCTGTCGGCAAGTTGCGACTCTGAAGGGCGTGAGAGGCAGCGGTATGCGTCCGCAATCGCCCGCCACTGCCGCAAAGCCTGCGCCCAGAGCTCCCTGCCGTCGGGAAGCGCCGTTGTGGTGCTGTCCGAAGGGGCTCATGTTCATTCAATCTGCATCCGCGCAGCCGCCGACCTGCCTCGCGATACACATTTGCGGTCGCTCCCGCCGTGTTAGTAAGTATCGCCGTGTTAGCGGATCTGCATGCGCACCTGTACGGGACGGTGCCAGCCGGGGCGGTGCTGCGCCGCTTGCTCAAGCGCGGCGACTCGGTCTTCTGGGAGTGGTATGAGTCGCGCTACGAGGCCGCCTACAACAGGCGGCCAACGACGCGCGAGCTCGTGGAGCGTTGCGCGAGCGGCCAACCGAAGGCGTGCGCAGAGTTCGAGCAGCAGTATGTCTTCGGTGACGCCGACGCCGGCAGCCCGACCGTCCGGGAGCCTTCCGCGCGTGAGCGATCATCGGGAAGCGGCATTACCCTCCCTTGCGTGGGAGACGAGCCTGAGATCCGTTACGACGGGATCAGCGACTGGTACGACGACTTCGCCGTGCCGTCGCGTGACTGGAGCGTGCCTGACTTGCTGCGCCTCGTCGGCCACGGCGCGGGCGTCTGCATTGATGTCGGCTGCGGCACCGGCCTCTACGCCGAGGCGCTGCGGGGGACGGGCCGGTCGGTGATCGGGGTCGATTTGTCTTTCGACCAGGTGCGTCTCGCGCATGCGCGCGGGTCTGTTGTGTGCCAAGGGAGTGGTGACCGGCTTCCGGTTCGTGATGCCTGCGTCGAACTCGTTACCGCCATCTGGATCTCCAACGACATTGGCCACATGGCAGCAGTTGCCAGAGAAGCAAGTCGTGTACTGGCGCCCGGAGGTCGATTGGTGATATTCGGCGCGCACCCCTGCTTCAACGGTCCGGGCGTTGAGAAGCGACAAGACGGTGTACTGCTTGTTCACCCGGTCTACCGGCATGCGGAGTGGCACACGCCGGCCCCATGGTGGGGACCGTCCGGCATACGGTCGAAGGTAGGCATGCGCCATGTTCCGCT
>JALZIL010000368.1 GCA_030860305.1 Actinomycetota bacterium | reverse complement strand
CACCATCTGGCAGCCGGGCGCCATAGACCTGTGCGATCGAGGCGGCGGCCAGCGGAGTCCGGTCGAATTCGGCAAAGACCTCATCCAGCGGTCGGCCAAGTTCCGTGATCAGTACCTGTTCGATTTGTGCCCAGTCGGCTGGTCGGACCTGATCTTGGAGTCGGCTCAGCTCATCCACGACAGCCGCGGGGATCACATCGGTACGGGTCGAGAGCAACTGGCCGAGCTTGACGAACGTGACACCGGCCTCATCCAGTGCCAGCCGCAAGGACATCGCCAGCTCGGCCTGCTCGGCCGGATTCTCCGCGCCCGGTCGCCTCCTGCCACGCAGGTAGGGGCCCAGCCCATGCCGTACGGCGATTCGCAAGATCTGGACGTACCGCTTGCTGCGGGCGATCCGGCCGCGCACGTCGCGGCGAAGATTCCGGATCCGAGGCAACGATCCGGTGGGCACCAGAGCCTCGGCGACAACCAGGAACACCAGGCCGATCAGGACCGAGATCAGCACCACGAGCGCCAGGAACGACACGCCAGCGCCCATGCCCAAGGTGACCGGGCCAAGGATTGCTTCGGCAAGCACTGGGAGGAACGCGAGGGTGAGCAGACCGGCCACCGCCAGCCGGATCAGCCCGAACCGCACGCCGAGCAGGCGCTGCGCTACAGGGACGAAGACGAGCATGAAAACTGCCAGGTTGATCAGGCCGATGACCCAGACCAGGATGTCCACCTATCGCCCGCTCCCAGCCCGACGCGCCGGGCTCTCCCTCGGACGGCTCGACAACCTCGTCGGTGATCCAGCCGCCTCAGAAGCCGCCAGCCTGCGGTTGTACGAAGTCCCGTCGACGGTTGTCTAGTCCACTCGGCCCCCCGGTTCCAGTACCAGGTGGCATCTCGGTCCGGAAACCACCGGTGGCGGCCCGCTCAGACGTGCCAGGATTCGCGGATGACCGACCGGTCCTTTCCGGACGAGCGAGCCGGCATCGCTCCGCTGCTGGTCGTCTCCGAGCTGCAGAGATCGTTGCAGTTCTACGTCGAACGGCTCGGCGCGGCAGTGCTCACGGAGTGGGAGAGCTACGCGCTGCTGCGTCTGGGTGCTGGGCGGATACATCTGGTGACTCCTGGCCCGCCCACCGGCGACAAACCCGGGATCAGCCTGGTGGCGCCGGCCGACCGCAACCACCCGACCGGTGAGGTCGTGCTGCAGGTCAACGATTGCCATCAGGTGTACACGGCCCTGGTCGAGCGTGGCGTGAGGTTTCTGGGGCCGCCGAACGAACCGCCGTGGGGTGGTGAGATCCGGTGCTTCCTGCAGGACCCCGACGGACACCTGATCGAATTGAGTCAGACCACCGGTACCGACCAACCGCACTAGGATCTTGCGCCTACTCAGCTCAGGGCGGCGACCCGGGCGCGTACGTCGGCTGGCGGTGCGTGACCGAGCGCGTCCGCGGCGGTGGCAATGCCGGTGGCGCTCAAGTGCAGGGGAACCACCCCGGCCCAGCCACCCGCCTCGAGATCCGCGGCCTCGTCGACCGGATCTCCGGAGCGGGCCTTGACCGATGCTTCGACCAGGGGCAACGCCAGTACGACCGTAGCGGCGAGTTCCTTGCGGCTGTGCGGTCTCAGCGTCTTCGCCCGGCCCGGGACAGCGTGGTCCACGACCAGGTTCAGCGCACGTACCTTCTCCTCCGGGTCTGTCACTTTCCGGGTGCGGCCCATGACGACGGCGCAGCGGTAGTTCATCGAGTGGTGGAAGCCGGTACGGGCCAGGACCAGTCCGTCTAGCACGGTGAAGGTGACACACACGTTGCGCTGGGGCTCGTCCTGCAGGCTCTTCGAGGCGACCGACCCGTGCAGGTACAACGTCCCGCCCTCATCTGGCCCGTCCGGGTCGAAGCCGAAGGCGG
Source organism: Actinomycetota bacterium (assembly GCA_030860305.1). Next base: position 2,872 of record JALZIL010000368.1, on the reverse strand, counting down.
TCGGGAGCACCACCGGGGAGCCTTCGATCACGATGCCGAAGTGGCAGATCAGCGTCTCATCCAGCACGTGGTACAGGTCGGCGCGGTCGGCACTCCCGCGGTCCGGGCGGCGGTTGAGCGCGGTTCGCGGGGTGGGCGAGAGCGGAAGCAGATCGCGTACGGGCTGGGTGGTCGAGACGGCCATGTCGTAATCGTGACGCACAACTGCCCTGCGGCAACGGGTCAATCTTGACCTCTTTTCTAGGACACTTCTGGGATGACTCAGCCGGTACTGCCCGTCTCACTCGTCCGCGGATCCGGCGTCTCCCTGTCCGCCCAGCTGGCGAACGGGGTCCGCGGGCTGGTCAGCGTCCGGGCTATCGAGCCAGGAGCCCGGGTGCCCAGCATCCGGGCGTTGGCCGCCGATCTGGGAGTCGCGCGGGCGGTGGTCGAGCAGGCCTATGACCAGCTGATCGCCGAAGGGTGGCTGATCGCCCGGCGCGGCGCGGGTACCTACGTCGCCGTCGTCGGCCGGCTCCCGATGCCCACCGTCCCGGCCGGAAGCGCTGCCGCAGCTGGCGACGAAACCACAGCCGACCCCGTCCGGCTGGATACCGGTACGCCGTGGACGGACCCGCGCCACGACGCCGGCTGGCGACGGGCCTGGCGGGAAGTCTCGGCTGCTCGGATCCCGCGCGGATACCCGGACCCGGCCGGCATCCCCGAGCTACGCGCCGAACTCGCCGGATACGTCTCCCGCACCCGCGGGCTGTCGTGTCGCCCCGACGAGATGCTCGTGACCAGTGGCATCACCCACGGGCTCGGCCTGCTGCTCGACGTACTCGACCCTGGCGCGGTGGCCGTCGAAGATCCCGGCTACCGGGCAGCGGTGGCAACCGTGGAACAGTCCGGCCGGTCGGTCCTCGACGTGCCGGTGGACTCCGAAGGTCTCGACGTAGCGGCCCTGCGCGCGAGCCCGGCCGACGTACGGGCGGTGTACGTGACCCCGGCCCATCAACACCCGCTCGGCATCACCATGTCGGCCGGACGGCGGATCGCGCTGTTGTCCGAGGCGACCCGGCGGGGGGCGCTGGTCGTCGAGGACGATTACGACTCCGAGTTCCGGTACGACGTCGCTCCGCTGCCCGCGCTTGCCACCTTGGACCGTGACCGGGTGATCTACCTCGGCAGCGCCTCGAAGTCGGTGCACCCAGGGCTGCGACTCGGCTGGCTGATCGGTCCTGCTGCCGTGGTGGCTGCAGTCACCGCCCGTCGGGCTGCCCGCCACGACCATACGCCGTGGCCGGTCCAACGGGCATTCCTCAGCATGCTGCGGGCGGGCCACGTGGACAGGCTGGTCCGGTCGGCGCGGCGGGTCTACGCCGAACGCAGTCGCCTTGTGGTGCAAGCGCTTTCGCCGTACGGCGAGATCGGTAGCCCGCCGGCGGGGATGTACCTCACCCTGCCGCTGCCCGGCCCGGTCGCGGATGCGGTCCGCGCCCAATGTTGGCAGCGGGGCTTCGACGTACCGTCGCTCGAGTCGTACGCCCGACAGTCCGGCCGGACCGGACTGGTGATCGGGTTCGGCGGACTGACCGACGACGAGCTGTCCCGAGCCCTCGAGGTGCTGACCTTGGCTCTCAGCGCACATCCGGATGAGCGCAGCGTCCGCCCAAAGTCACCGCTCCCGGCCTGACGCGACAGAACCCGCCCATGTCAGTACAGCCTCCTGATGGCCCTCGAAGGCTGCCACGGCTTCCCGCTCAGACGAAATGAAGTGCAGGTAGGCCTCATCTTCATCTCGCATGAGAGTCCTGAGCACGTCGCGCCTATGCAACACCGGCTGACTGAGATGTGGCTAGACTTATGGCTATGTCGCTCGTAGAGCAGATGCGCCTTGCTGATGTGAAGAACCGCTTGTCCGAAGTAGTCGAGCGAGTCGAACGCGAACATGGCCGCGTCGTCATCACCAAGCATGGCCGCCCGGCCGCGGTGGTGATGAGCGTGGACGACCTCGAGTCTCTGGAGGAGACCCTCGACGTGCTTGACAGTGAAGCGCTGCTGACAGACATCCGCGAAGCCCTCGCCGAAGCGCGGAACACGCCCCCGGAACGGCTCAGCAGGGAGCAAGCGCTGGCGCTGATGCGTGATCGTTGACACCCGTCGAGATCGCCTTGATCGGGCCCGCACGCCGAGCGCTGCTCCGGTTACCAGAAAAGGTAGCTACAGCGGCCATTGAGTTCGTCTACGGATCGCTGTCTGACAATCCGCATCGCCTGGGCAAGCCACTGGCTCTTGGCCTGGAAGGGTTGCATTCCGCCCGTCGCGGCAACTACCGCGTGATATACCGCATCGACGACGATGCCGACCTCATAGAGGTGTTGGCCATCGAGCATCGAGCCGATGTCTACCGCCGACGTGGACGCTGACTCATCTGTGCTGCAACTTGTGTGACGTCGGCTCACCGGGCCAGGAAGTGAAACCCGATGAACAGCCATGCAGCGCACGCGATCCACCGCCCGGTGCGTGTGGCCAGAACCACCTCCAGCACCCGGCCAAGCGGCCGGAAAGGTTCCCGGCCGACCCGACCCAGCAGATCCACGGCGAGCATCGCGGCGAACAGTCCGACAAAGCCGACGAGGATCACGACGTACGGCGTCACTAGGTCACCAGCGACCGGTCACCAGTCACCGGGTCGCCAGTCACCGGGTCGCCAGCCACCGGCCGACAGTCAGCCAGGCGAGATAGCCGACGAGCCGACCGGGGTAGGTGTCCAGGACTGGATCAAGCAACAGACTCAGGGTCGGGTGCGCGCTGTCGTTCCCCCATAACACGGCAGCGAGCTCCCAAGCGACGAGTAGCAGGGCCAGCACCACCCAGGGCAGGACGGATC
>JALZIL010000363.1 GCA_030860305.1 Actinomycetota bacterium | reverse complement strand
GCGCGCAGTCTCGGCGACCGTGCGGGACAGGAAGACCGTCCCACCGAGAACCAGGAGCTGCATGTGTTGGCCGCCGACCTAGGCCGTACGTTGGAGAGCGAGCGCTTCTATGGCCAATTCGCGGAGAGCCTCGAGGCTTCCAGGGTTGGCCGGATCCTGCCAACCGGCTTCGATGATCGTGAGTTCGGCGCCCTGGATCGCAGAGGCGTACGCGTCCGGCACGAGCTCGGTCGGACCGTTGGGGAACGTCTGACCGGTTGCCAGCAGATCGTTCACGTTGCCGGTCCCCTCAGAGTCGACGATGCCCTTGAAGTCTGCTGCCGTCGCCTCGTCGGGCATGGTCACCCGGGCGACGGCAACGATGACCGCGATCCCGTCGATCTCGGTGGTGTACAGCTCGCGCGCCAAGGACGCGCAATTCGTGGTTTCGAAGTACTCCGCTACTTCGCCATCAGCATTCCCGGCGCAGGTTTCGCCGCCACGGGAGCCGACGGGCACGTAAGCGTGGTCACCGATCTGCTGAGTGACCGGCTCGGGGGGCGGCGCCGCTGTGTCAGCCGTGCCTTGTGTGCCCGCGCCGTCCCCGTCTCCATCCGAGCCGACCAGGTTGTACCCGACATAGGCCGCGGCGCCGACGAGCAGCAATGCGAGCAGCACTGCCACCACGCGCAGACCTGTCCGCCCGCGCCGAGGGCTGGCCCCGCCAACCTCGGCGTAGGACTGGGCGGCGTACGGCTGGTCAGCGGAAGGCTGGTTCGCGGAGTCCCCCTCGGCGTACGGCCTCTCGGCGTACGGCCTCTCGGCATACGGCCCCTCGGCATACGGCCCCTCGTCGTAGGCGCCGACGTCATCGACGTCACTGGGGTGTGGATCAAGTGCGACCGGGGGCATCTCCGACCGCGGCGGACGGTCAGCCGTTGCATCCACGCCGAAGATTCCCGGCACGCCGTCGTCCCTGTCGTCTCCGGCGTCGGCTCCGGTGTGGGCGAGCTCGGTGGCTGGGCCGTCGACCGGTACGGAGCCCGGGCCGGCCGGAGCTTCCAGCACCGAGCGGCTGGCCGAATCCGACGCAGCGGCGGATGCGGCCGCCACGGCGCTGGCAGCTGCCACGAGATCAGGCCGCCGCAGCACGTACGGCGAGTACATGAAGCCTTCGCTGTTGAGCTCCTCCACGGCCGGAACCCGACCGGTCACCCCGATCGAGGAGAGCGCGGCCTTGACGTCGGCGGTGGTCCACTGCCGGACGTCGGCGGCAGCGGTCACAGCCGCGGCCCGGCGGACACCGATGGCAAGTCCGTCTTCGGACATCGGACACACGATGACGCCGTCCTCGAGCTGACCGTCCTGTGGCTCCACCGGCTCTCCCGAGCCGACCGCCACGAGCATCGCCACCCGGCCAGGCTCCAGCCCTGATGCCCGGAGCGTCGTCGTGACCGCGGCTTGGGCATCGCGCAACGGCGGCAACGGGTTCGAGCCGCCACCGATGATCCGCAGTACCTCACCGCCGATCGACCACGCTCCGGTGGGATGCGCGACGATCGGGCCGTTCTGCCGCTGAGAGCCCACCAGCCGTACGACGATGACACCATCGGGCACGAGCAGGACGACATCGGATTGCCGCCGCTTGGTCGTCGGGTCCGCGTATGGACGAAACGCGGCGACGCCGCCGAGAACGCGTCCCCCGCTGTCCCACAGGGTGAACAGGCGATGGGCCGCGCGTTCGGCTTCGGTCCCCGACGTGGGGCCAGCGACGGTGAGCACGACAGCGACGCTAGATGGCCGAGCGGCCGGACGTAAGCCCACCCGCTCCTTGGCTGGGGTAAGTCATGTCACGCGGAGACTGTCCACCCGCAGGTTCGGCCGACAGCCGCTGGTCACCTGGCTCGATCGGCCTCTTCCAGTGCCGCAGCCAGCCGCTGGATTCGAGATGGTCCACGCCCAACCACAACACCGCGAACGCAATGGCCACCGCGACCCCGGACCACCACGACCATGGTGGGAGCACCCATGCCACGTCCTGGACCCACGCGGTGCCGTAGGTGACCGCCGAGACCGCCAGCCCGGCCAGCAGCGCGGGAACTCGGTAGGTGATGGCCAGGTCGATGGCCACCGCACCGGCCAGGGCCATCACCGGTACGGCTGAGGTCGGAAAATCGCCTGCCCACAGCAGGCCCATGGTCAGGAAGCGGTAGAGCAGATACCCGGCGGTGACCGTGGTCGCCGTCCAGCGCACAGCCGTTACCTTTCGCGCGATCACCAACGTGAGCAGGCCGGCACAGATCAGCCAGGCCGGATGGACCCA
>JALZIL010000022.1 GCA_030860305.1 Actinomycetota bacterium | reverse complement strand
GAATCCGGAAGGAACTCGACCGTGGCGGGCATGAGGCCGGCGCGGCCACGATCGCCTTCCACCTCGAACGGCGGCACGGCGCCAGCCCCGCGGTCAGCACGATCTGGCGGATCCTGTCCGCCCGCGGCTTCGTCACCCCGCAGCCGCACAAGCGCCCCAAGAGCAGCTACGTCCGGTTCCAGGCCGCCCAGCCCAACGAACGCTGGCAGCTCGACATCACCCACTGGGCGCTGGCCGACGGCACCGAGGTGGAGATCCTCAACCAACTCGACGACCATTCCAGGGTCTGCGTGGGCAGCGACACCCTGACCGTGTTCAAGGCCCGCGACGTCGATCACTACTTCGTCACAGCCGCTGCCAGCTACGGCGATCCGGCCAGCCTGCTCAGCGACAACGGAGCGGTCTTCACCGGCCGCTCCCGCGGCACCGGGCGGGTCGTGCTGGAAGTCACCCTCAACACCCGCGGCATCCGCTTCCGGCACTCCCGGCCCTACCACCCGCAGACCTGCGGCAAGGTCGAACGCTTCCACCAAACCCTGAAGAAGTGGCTCAGCAAGCAGACCCCGGCCCACACCCTGCCCCAGCTGCAGACCCAGCTCGACACCTTCCGGGCCTACTACAACACCCTCCGCCCCCACCGGGCCCTGGGCCGCCGGACCCCGCAGCAGGCCTACCTCGCCCGCCCGAAGGCAGCCCCGACCGGCAGCCCTCTCGATGACAGCCACTACCGGATCCGACATGACCGCATCGACAGCTGCGGGAAGCTCACCCTGCGCCACAACAGCCGCCTGCACCACCTCGGCATCGGCCGCCGCCACGCCGGCACCAACGTCCTGATCCTCGTTCACGACCTACACATCCGGGTCCTGACCGCCGACGGCGAACTACTCCAAGAACTCCAGCTCGACCCGACCAAGGACTACCAGCCACAGACCAAAACGTGAACGATGTCCCGAGACACCTGTGCACGATGTCCCGAGACATCACACCAGTGCGGGAGGGGGGAGTCGAACCCCCACGCCCGAAGGCACCAGATCCTAAGTCTGGCGTGGCTGCCGTTACACCACTCCCGCCGCGCACCGCAGTCTAGGCAGGACGGCTCGTCGTCGCGATGCAGTTCATGGCAGGCTTAGCGCCGTGCCCCGTGACCCGAAGCAGATCCAGGCCGAGATCGACCAGGCGCGAAACGCGCTCGCCGGAACCCTCGACGAGATCGCCTACCGCACCAGCCCCAAGAAGCTGAAGGGCGACGCCCAGACGGCGGTCAAGGAATGGATCGCCTCGCCTCAAGGGCAACTGGCCATCCGGGTGGCGGCCGGGCTCGTCGCACTGCGCGTCACGGTGGGCGTAGTACGCAAGATCCGCAAGCGGTAGGCAAGGTGTTCGGCGGGTCGACGCAGCGGATCGAGCCGACACCAGGGCGGGAATCGGTCTGGGACTACCCACGCCCGCCGTCGGTCGAGCGAGCCTCTCGACACATCGTCATCACCTTCGGCGGCAAGATAGTTGCCGACACCACCCGCCCTTGGCGGATCTGCGAGACCAGTCATCCGCCGGTGTACTACCTGCCCCGCGACGACATCGCCACCGGCGTTCTTGTTCCTGGCCAGGGATCGTCGTACTGCGAGTTCAAGGGATCGGCGACGTACTGGGCACTGGCCGTCGGCGATCGGGTCGAGCCCGAGGTCGGCTGGTCGTATGAGAACCCGAGCACGGGCTACGCAGACATGGCCGGCGCTGTGGCCTTCTATCCCGGCAGGGTCGACCTGGCAACGCTGGACGGCGAGCCGGTACGACCGCAAGCCGGCGGCTTCTACGGCGGCTGGATCACCGCCGACGTCGTCGGTCCGTTCAAGGGAGAGCCTGGTACGTCGGGCTGGTAACGGCTGGACTCCCGACCGCGGCCGGATCGGGAGGTTCAGACGAGCCCGAGGTCGCGCTGGAGCTTGGCGACATGACCGGTGGCCTTGACGTTGTAGAAGGCGCGCTCGACCGTGCCGTCGGTGTCGAGGACAACGGTCGAGCGGATGACGCCGGTGCTCGTCTTCCCGTAGGTCTGCTTCTCTCCGTAGGCCCCGTATGCCTGCAGCGTCGAGCGGTCGGGATCAGACAGCAGGGCAAAGCTCAGCCCCTCCCGCTCGGCAAAGCGGGCCAGCGCCTCCGGCTTGTCCGACGAGATCCCGACGACTGCATAGCCGGCGTCTCGGAGGTCGTCGTCGGCAGCCTGGAAGTCGACTGCCTGCGTCGTACATCCGGGCGTCATCGCTTTGGGATAGAAGTAGATGATGGCCTTCTTCCCCTTGAGGTCAGAAAGGGAAACCTGGCTCCCATCGGCAGCTGTCAGGTCGAAATCCGGGGCGCGATCACCGGGGGAGAGTTGATCGCTCACCCCGCAACCGTATCCGCCTCAGTTCGGTGCAAACGGTGGCGGTCCCAGGATCTCGATTCCGCCGTTGCGGCTGGCCGAAGCCCGGACCCAGCCGAAGTCAACCGGACCGGTGGCCACCGCCGCGTCGTCAAGTGGCTCACTGGCGCCCAGGTAGAACGCCTGGCAGCACCCCGGAGTATGCAGGCACAACAGCCGTGCGGTCTCGGAGACCACGAGGAAGGCATGCGGGACACCGCGGGGAGCGACGGTCAGCCCACCGGCCGACACGCGGTGCTCCTGCCCGTCCATGTGCATGAGGATCTCACCCTCGAGGACGTACATCGTCTCGTCGGACTCGGGATGGATGTGCAGCGGCGTGGTCTTGCCCCCTTCCATGACGTCTTCGAAGAGCAGGAAGGCTCCGCCGGTCTCCTCTGCGGTGGCCTTCCAGGTGTGCACTCCGCCGCCGTAGAACCACCGCCGCTCGCCGTCCTCGTGCGCGCGGATGATCGGCATGGGCGTGCTCACGGTGGTCATCTCTGGGTCCCTAACGTCGACGGCTCTCTTATGGGATCGCTGTACCATGATGAGAGTGCAGTACCATCAATGTCGTGTCAACCCCCTATGAGGTCACCGGCCGCACAGAGCAGAAACAGCGGACCCGCGAAGCCCTGGTCGTCGCAGCGCGCAGGCTGGTAGCTTCCGGCGTCAGCCCAACTGTCGAGGACACCGCGAACGCAGCGGGCATCTCGCGTACCACCGCGTACCGGTACTTTCCGAGCCAGCGGTCGCTGCTGGTGGCAGCACACCCGGAGACCGGCGCCCGCTCGATGCTCCCGGCCGATGCCCCACCGGAGACAGCCGCGCGGTTGGCAGCGGTGATCGGAGAGTTCACCAGCATGCTCCTACAGACCGAGGCACAGCAGCGCACGATGCTGCGGCTCTCGCTGGAGGCCGACGAGGCGGGCCGGGCCGGCCTGCCGTTACGCCAAGGGCGGGCGATCGGCTGGATAGCCGAGGCATTGGCACCGTTGCATGACCAGCTGCCCGAACCGGAGATCCATCAGCTGGTTCTGGCGATCCGCAGCGCCGTGGGGGTCGAAGCCCTTGCCTGGTTGACCGACGTTGCGGGTCTTTTCCGAGACGAAGCCGTCGCCCTGATGTCCTGGTCGGCTCAGGCACTGCTGCATGCGGCCCTGAACTTCGAGCCGCCGCCGATCTGCGCCGGCAGCGGCCGCACGTGACCGCTACGGTCAGACCCGGCCCATCCAGCTGGCCGTAACGCCGGCGGGCTGGTCGAGTCGGCGGCGTCGACGATCGAGTGCGGGAGGCGTTACTTCCCGACCAGCGTCCACAGATTCTCGGAGGAGGTCGGCATGGCCGTGCAGTCAGCGGCCTCAGCTGTCCTGGGCGGACTGTATGGCAGCGGAGATCGTGCGATGCCGTACGAGCATCTCGTCCAGGCCACCGTGTACCGGCACCCCGTCGAGGACGACCGGTCGGCCGGCGACGACGGTGTGTCGCGCCGCGCCGGGACCGCAGCGCAACCACGCCTCGATCGGGTCGCTGAGGGCGCCGGCGAAGGCTGGGCCCTCCAAGGACCAGACCACCAGGTCACCGCAGGCTCCGATCGACAACTCCCCGATCTCGCCGGTCCGGCCGAGGCAAGCGGCTCCGCCACGCGTCGCGATCTCCAGAGCGTCCCTGGCCGACATAGCAGCCGCGCCGTGGCGCAACTTGCCCTGCAGCATCGCCGTACGAGCCTCCATCCACAACGAGGCCGCATCCGCCGAGGACGAGCCATCGCACCCGAGACCGACGGGTACGCCGGCCGCCCGCAACTCGGCCACCGGAGCCAGCCCGCTGCCCAAGATCATGTTGCTGCTGGGGCAGTGCGCGGCACCCGTACCCCAGGCTCCCAAGCGGGCCACCTCGGAGGTATCTGGCCAGACGCAATGCGCGATCCACGACCGCGAAGAGCCCCACCCGACAGCCTCGAAGTAGTCCACCGGTCGCCGACCGAAGGTCTCCAGACAGAACGCATCCTCGTCCTTGGTCTCGCTGAGGTGCGTGTGCAGTCGTACGTCGAGACGTTCGGCCAACTCCGCGGTGGCCAGCATCAACTCGGTGGACACCGAGAACGGCGAGCACGGCGCCAGCGCGATCCGCACCATGGCGGTTGGGGACCGATCGTGGTGCAGGTCGACCAGCCGCTGGGAGTCGGCGAGGATCTCGTCATCGCGCTGTACGACGGAATCCGGGGGGAGCCCACCGTCTTTGACCGACAGGGACATCGAGCCTCGGGTGGGGTGAAATCGCATGCCGAGGTCTTGCGCGGCTCGGATCTCGGCCGAGATCAGGTCACCGGCCCCTTTGGGATGAACGTAGAGGTGATCGGTGGACGTCGTCGCCCCACCGAGGGCGAGTTCGATGAGGCCGACGTACGCGCTGACGTAGGCGGCTTCCTCGTCCAGCCGAGACCACAACGGGTAGAGCGTGATGAGCCAGTCGAACAGCCCCCCGGTCAGCGCCGGAGCAAACGCCCGGGTGAGGTTCTGGTACATGTGATGGTGGGTGTTGACCAGCCCGGGAGTCACCAGGCATCCCTCGGCATGCAGTAGCCGCGCGGCCTCCGGTTGCTCGTCGGCTGGTCCGCCCAGTGCGCTGAGCACGCCGTCGGTAATCGCGACCCAGCCGCCGGGGATCTCGCGCCGATCTTCGTCGACGGTTGCCACGAGTTCGGCGCCGGTCACCAGCAGGTCCGCCGGCGCGGTGGATTGCACGGTCATGTCGCGGGATCATGCCGTTCCTGCAGCACGGAAGTCTGAACCGGGTGGTCGCGGTCCGAACTGACCCACGCAACGCTGCCCGGCCGACTGTGCGGTGCGCTGTCGCCTAGGGTCGCCTCTGTGCCCGTACTCACGCCCAGCACGGTCGACGAGGCGCTCGCGTATCTTGGCGAGCACCCCGAATCTCTGCTGCTGTCCGGTGGAACCGATGTGATGGTTGAGATCAACATGGCGCATCGGAAAGCGCCCGACGATGTGGTGGCGCTGCGTGGAGTCCAGGAACTGCGCGCCTGGGTACACGACAACCCGTCCGCCGGTGGTAGGGCCGGCACGGTGACGATCGGGGCAGGGCTTCCGTACGCCGAGATGGAACATGGCGAGCTCGCCGAACTGTTCCCGGCGTTGGCCCAAGCCGCTCGTACGGTCGGTTCGCCGCAGATCCGCGCCGCCGGAACGTTGGGCGGAAACCTGGGTACGTGTTCACCGGCCGGGGACGGTTTGCCGGTTCTCTATGCCTTGGACGCCGTCGTCCACCTGCGCTCCGTGCATGGCCGGCGGGACGTGCCGGTTGCGGACTTCATGACCGGTGTGAAGTGCAACGTGCTCGATCCAGGCGAACTGATCACTGGTGTCACGATGCCGATACGCGCGGGTTGGCAAGGGTATTCGAAGGTCGGCGTACGTAACGCGATGGTGATCGCCACCGTGTCGGCGTGTCTAGCCATGGACCAGGACGAGGGAGCGGTGAGCCTTGCGCTGGGTGCGGTAGGCACCACGATCCTGCGCTGTCCAGACGCCGAGAACTGGCTGGCCGGTGAACTCGACCTGACCGCCGAGCACCTGGACATCAGCGACGCCGTGGCGAGTGAATTCGGCCGGCGTGCCGCCGCCGCCGCCCGCCCGATCGACGATCACCGCTCGACAGCGGCCTACCGGGGCCACGCCGTGGGCGTCCTGGCCAGCCGACTCCTGACAAGGGCTGCCGCATGACGATGGAACCGGAGATCTATCGGCTCACGGTGAACGGCGAGCCCCGTGAGGTACAGGACGCTTGGTTGGGCGAGAGTCTGCTCTACGTGCTGCGGGAGCGGTTGGGCCTGCCCGGTTCCAAGGGCGCTTGCGAGCAGGGGGAGTGCGGTAGTTGCACCGTCCTGCTCGACGGTGCTGCGGTCTGTGCGTGCTTGGTGATGGCGGCCTCGGCCACCGACGCTGACATCGTGACCGTGGAGGGTCTGACCGCCGAGACGACGCTGACCGACGTCCAGGCTGCCTTCCTCGACGAGGGCGCTGTGCAATGCGGCTTCTGTACGCCGGGGCTGATCGTTGCAGTCCATCACCTGTTGGAACACAACCCCGAACCGACCGCCTTGGAGACCCGGGAAGCCTTGTCGGGCAACATCTGCCGGTGCACGGGGTACGGCCGGATCTTCGCGGCCGTCGACGCGGTCGTGGCCAGTCGAGCGGAGCAGAGCCCGCGATGACCGAGCTGACCTCTCCAGCAACGACGTCGACGGCGACCTCGACGGCCACCTCGACGCGGACCGCCTTGCGCCCTGGAGTCTTGGGAACCAACGCTGCGCGTCCGGACGGCGTACCCAAGGTCCAGGGCCGGTTCGCCTTCGCCAATGACCTGTGGGCCGAGAACATGTTGTGGGGTGCGACGTTGCGCTCTCCGCACCCGTACGCGCGGATCCGGTCCATCGACGTGACCGGCGCATGGAAGATCAGCGGCGTCGAAGCGATCGTGACCGCCGAGGATGTTCCGGGCCAGCCGACCTACGGTTTGATCAGGCAGGACCAGCACGTGTTCGCCACGGGGTACGTGCGCTACCGCGGAGAGCCGGTAGCCGCCGTCGCCGCGGATCACCCCGAGACCTGCCGCCGGGCACTGGCCGCGGTCGTCGTCGAGTACGAGGTCCTCGAACCGCTGACCGATCCGGAAGCGGCGATCGACGGGACGCGTGAGCCGATCCACCCGGATG
>JALZIL010000435.1 GCA_030860305.1 Actinomycetota bacterium | reverse complement strand
GCAACGGCGACGACGCCTTCTAGCGCTGAGTCCTCGGGGACGATCGGGATGTACCCGCGTTCCGGCCCGCCCCCCGACTGAAGCGCCAGCGCGCCGGTCGGCTCGGTTCCGGAGAGCGTGCCGACGAGAAAGCCGGTTACCAGCCCGAGTACGAGGACTGCAGCTGCGACGGTCAGCAAGACCTTTCGGCCCACTGTGGCCGGTACCAGCATCTCCAGCCGACGCCTCAGCTCGCTCGTCCGGGGGGATGCGGGCTCGGACTCGATCAGGTCCTCGTCCGGGGGCTGCGCCTGCATCATTTGAGGGTCAGTATGCGGCCGACCGACGCTTCGGCCAGCGCCCGGCTACGGCGGTCCGCGTCGGCGACGACGGGTCCGTCCGGCGTGAGGACGACTTCGACCAGCACATTCGAGATCCGGATCACCGTGATCTCGGTTGTACTCGAACTCGCGTCATCCTCGTCCACCACCTGCAGGTCGAAGAAGGCGACCTCGGAACCCAGGCTCGCATCGTTTCCGGTGAACAGGACCGAGGCGAATTCGTTGATCGCCGGGCATTCCGGGCTGTCCTGGACCAGCCGGGCAAGGGCGTCGGCTGCCTGCTGGTCCGAGTCGTACGCGATGACGGCCTGATCCAGCCGCGCGTCGGTGAGCTCCCAGGCGGCCGAGTAGACCGCGGCCGGCACGGAGTACTGCTCGTAGGAGGACCCCGCATTGCACAAGGCAGGGAGCACCAAGGACGCGCCGTAGGGCAGTGCCCCGGGGCCGGTCTCGCCGACGGCCTGGATGTCGTCCCACGTGAGCAGCGAGCTCTCAGCGACAGCGAACGCCCCGACAGCGGCATCCTCGGCGGGCGCCTGCTCTGCGGAGGGTCCCTGCCCCTCGTCCGCGGCCTGCTCGCCGGCTTGATTGTCCGCCCCCGCTGGATCCGAACCACCCGCGCCGTCGGAATCACTCAGAGCCTGTCCGCTCGCCGTGCTCGTCGTGTCGTCCGAGGGCAGCCTGGGCAGCACGACGACCCCGGCCAGAGCAACTGCCGCCACAGTGGCGGCACTGGCTGCGACGACTCGATTCCGGGTACGGCGGGTGCGCCGTACCCGGACGTCGTGCAGGCCGCCGGCATCGGTGCGTTCGACGGCGTTCCGGAGTGCGGCGAAGCTCTCGCGCAACTGATCAGGCATCGTCGGCTCCTTCCTCGTCAGTTGTGATCCTCAGCTGAGCCGCCAAGGCAGTTCGCCCACGGGACAGCCGGGCCTTGACCGTGCCAGTGGGAACACCTAGTTGGCTGGCGATCGTCTCGATGGACAGGTCGGCCAGATAGAACAGCACGAGTGCCTCTCGTTGATTGTGCGGCAGGTGTTTCAGTCCGGCGATCAGCGCGACATTGTCCTCGCTCGGTCCGGGGGTGGTCTGCAGCCGTTGCGTACGGCCGAAGGCCAGTGCCGTACGGGCTCGGCGCCACCGGCTGATCGCAACCCGGTGCGAGACCGTACGAACCCACGCGACCGGATCGGCGTGTCCGGAGACCGTCGACCAGCGCGCGAGCGCACGGGCGAACCCTTCCTGTACGGCGTCCTGTGCCTCGGCTAAATTTCCGGTCAGAGCATAGATCTGGGCGGTCAGGCTGCTCACGTGCTCGGCATAGAAGGCGCTGAAGTCCTGACCTGTAGCCTCGCGGGCCTCAGGCAGGGCGGCCAAGGTCCCCGCGCCGGTGGCACCGGGGTCGTCCAGCGCGGGGCGTACGGGATCCCCGACGAATCTCACCTCCGTCAGCGTCACAGGTGTAGTACGTCCGGTGGGGCGTTGCGGTTGCATGATGCTCGCTTAGCCAGGCTGCAATAATGAGCTCGAGCGGATTTGTCGTCCGCTGATGGTGAATTGTTACCAGCGGGCATCGAGACGAGGGTCGGAATGGCGGATTATCAGAACATCTTGGTCGAGCGAGACGGCGACACGGTCACCGTGACCATGAACCGGCCGACTCGGCGCAACGCGCTGTCGCGTGCTCATCTGAGCGATCTGCTCTCCGCGTTCCGCGAGATCGGGGCCAGCGACGCGACCGGCGTCATCCTCGCCGCCAACGGTCCGGTCTTCTCTGCCGGCCACGACTTCGCTGACGTCTACGACCATGACCACACCGTCGTTCGCAGCCTGCTGCAGTTGTGCACCGAGCTGATGCAGACCATCCAGGCCATCCCGCAGGTGGTGATCGCCCGGGTGCACGCGCTGGCCACTGCCGCAGGAGCCCAGTTGGTGGCTTCTTGCGACCTCGCGATCGCCGCGGATAACGCCGGAATCGCCGCTCCCGGTGGCAAGGGCGGCTGGTTCTGCCACACCCCGATGGTGGCGATCGCCCGGAACGTCGGTCGCAAGCGGGCCATGGAGATCGCGCTGACCGGCGACGTGATCGACGCGGTCACTGCCGCCGAATGGGGCCTGTTCAACGCGGCCGTACCCGAATCGGACCTCGAGAAGGCAACCCAGGACCTCCTCGACCGGGCGACCCGGGGTAGTCGGGTGTCCAAGGGACTCGGCAAGCAGGCGCTCTACGCCCAGCTGGATCGCCCGGAGCGAGACGCCTACACCTACGCCGTCGAGGTCATGGCCGCGGCCAGCCAGACCCCAGGTGCTCGGGAGGGCATGGCTTCGTTCTTGGAGAAGCGCCACCCGGTCTGGTCCGACTGAGCCCTGCACTGGCTCCGGACTAGGCCGTGATTCCCGCGAGGATCTCGGCGACCTTCTCGGGCTGGGACAGGAACGGCGAGTGCGAGCTGTTCAGCCTGAGCACGCTGGTGGCCGCCTGCGACATCGCCTCCTGGGCCGGCGGCGGTAGGGCGCGGTCCTCGTCGCAGATCACGTAAGTACTCGGCACGTTCTCCCATGCCGCTCGGGTCTGGGGCGCAGCGAACGAGCTGAGGGTCTGAGTCGTCAGCCGTGGCAACGCAGCGTCGATCAGGTTTTGTGGGACGTCACCGTAGAAGACCGTCTCTGGAGTTAGTGCGCGGGAGACGCCGGTTGGCTCGTCGACCGAAATCCATTGCGGTATCTCATGATTCAGAGAATCCAGTAAGGAAACTCCGACCGGAAGCAGAAAGGCGCAGACGTAGACCAGATGTGCGACCGTCTCGGTTGTTGCGGCCTCGGAGATCACGATCCCGCCATAGGAGTGACCTACCAAGATGGCCGGCCCGTCGAGTTCGGCGAGAGCCGCACGCACGACTGCAGCGTCGGCGGCCAGGTCACCCTCACCACCGGCACTGGGTAGTGCGACAGCGGTGACGCTCAGGCCGGCGGCTTCGAGCTGGGGGATCAGCGGCGCCCAGGCCCAGTCGCCATGCCAGGCGCCA
>JALZIL010000360.1 GCA_030860305.1 Actinomycetota bacterium | reverse complement strand
GCCGGCATCCGCCATCCCGGGTCTGGCGCAGCTGGACTCGGCGCGGGCGGCTCACTGACGACCCAGCTCAACCGGTCCACTCATGATGATCTTGACGTTATTGCGGGTTCGGACGCCCCGCCTCGGCGTTCCATCGGCGTCGAGGAGAACGATGTCCAGCCCGTTCGGGGTCACCGACTGGCTCAGACCTCGTGGCGGTCGGGCACTTTGGCTTGCAGCCGCCCACCGGTGACCCGGGTTTGCAGGACGGTCGCCGCAGCCACCGCTGGACCACGTACGGCGTGACCGTCGGCCAGTACGAACGTTCCGCCGTGCCACGGGCAGACGAGGCACTGCTTGCCCCCGACCTCGGTCAGCTTTCCTTGGTGCAGCGGCCCGCCCAGGTGCGAGCAGGAATCGACCAGTACGTGCGCCTGGTCACCGCGCCGGATCACGCACAGGGACGCCGGCCGATCGCTGTCGTCGCTGACCCGCAGCACCGGCTGGCCGTCGGGCAGGTCGTCCAGCGCACCGAGATCGATCCAGTCGTGGCTCAGGGTGCGTGCGGCGGTCGCTGCATGCGACGCGCCGGCAGCCTGGTGATAGGCCAGATGCCCGCCGATCTGGGCCGACGACGAAGCCAGTCCCAGCGCGGCATAGGCCAGTCGACGCCCCCGTGCCCGTGATCCACGCGCTCGGGCAAAGAGGGAGCCGGCGTACAACAGGAGGGCCGCAGAGTTCAGTACGGCGTGTACGGCACCGACCCGCTGCTGTCCGATCTCCCCTTCCGACCAATCAGCCGCTCCGGCGAGTGCAGTCGGCACCGCAGCCGCGATACCGGTCGCAATGAGCAGGTCGGCCTCTTTCCGGTTGCCCGGCAAGGCATCCAGCAGCCCCGCTGAGATCCACGCACCCAGCGGGACCTGGGCCAGAGCCGGATGAAGTGGATGACCGAGCCACACTCCGTGCAACACGTCCTTGACCGCACCGGGACGCAGCACTGTGTTCACGGTCTTGCGAACCGGTTCGATGACTACGTCCAGTCGCCTGGTGTCGGCTATCCGGTCCAGCGCTGTCGGGATGCCCATACTGCACCGTAACCCGCGCCCGAGGCAGTTCGGGCGGCGGGCGTACGGATCAGCCGGAGTTGCCGGCCGCCCAACCGGACCAGCGGTCGACGACGAAACGGATGACCACGTGCTGCGGTGGTTGGCGCCGGTACTGCTCGTACTTCTCTTGCAGGAGGGCGGTGCCGCACTCTCGGTCTGGTCCGGTGGCCAACACTTCGGCATGGGCGTCGGCTCGCACCCACCACAATCGGGTCCAATCCTCCGAGTAGTCGTCGGCCAGCAGCGACACCCGCGGTTCGTGTTCGATCCGCCGCAGTCGGGCCAGGGCGGTCGTCGACTTCGGCTTGTGGTCCACGGCGGAGAACACGACGTCACCCGCGGCGGCTTCGTGAGCCCCGGCGATGTCACCCACCGCGATGTCATCCACCGTGAGGGTGCCGGCCACGAGACCACCGGCCACGACGAAGGTGATCGGGACCAGGCGTGGCGAGCCGTCCCCGGCGACGGTGGCCAGCCGGGCGACGCGGGCACCGGTGAACCGCACGCGGCACTGCTCGTCGGTCAACCGCACGAGGGTGAGGCAGAGCGCGTCTGGCCCACGTTGGGGCTGATGAAAGCGAGGTAGAGCGCGTCTGGCCTCGGTGCGTCGCGCACCGAAGGCTGGTCTGCGTTCACGGCGCGGCGGCACTCCAGTCGGCCTTGTCCTGACCGGACAGCTGCGAGATCTCGATCATCACCGCATCGGTCACCTCGCGGCGGGGCTTGCCCCGAGCGGCCTGTCCTGCGTACTGCGGGAAATATAGGGGCGCACCAAAACTGACGCAGGCACGGTGCGGCCGAAGGCTCCGGGATCCGATCGGCATGATCCGGTTGGTGCCCTGGACGGCCACTGGGACGATCGGACAGTCCGCGGTCAGCGCCAACCAGGCAACACCGGTCTTCCCGCGGCCGAGGCGGCCGTCCCGGGATCGGGTTCCTTCCGGGTAGATGGCGAAGGCGTCGCCGTCCTCGAGCACCGCCAGGGCGGTATCCAGCGCGGCTTGCGCAGCCCGATGCTCGCCGCGTTCGACCGGCTGCGCCCCGAGTGTGGAGAACAGCGTTCGGGTCCACCAGCCCTTGATGCCCTTGCCCTGCCAGTACTCCGCCTTGGCCAGCATCGCGACCTTGCGCGGCGAGACCAGCGGAATCACGATGCTGTCGATGAAGGACAGATGGTTGCTGGCCAGGATCACCGCGCCAGTGGCCGGCACGTTCTCCCGACCGGTGACCCGCGGCCGGAAGAACAGCCAGAACAGCGGCTTGAGGATGAACCTGGACATCACATACAGCAACGGCTGCTCCTCCTGTTCCACCGATCCGGACGGCGAGGGTTCGCGCCGTCGAGGGTCATGCTCTCGCGCCCGGCCAAGCGGTCGGGAATTGGGGGCGACGGAGGGAGGCCGGAGTCACCGGGGCTGCCTGGCGGTCTTCGCGAAACCACCACGACGGGGGCGCTCGTACGGCGCTCGTTGATCCGTCCTGTCAGCCCTCGGGTGTGCCCTTACCTGGCGCGGCTGGTGGTTGAGTGATGGTGATCGGGCCGAAGGTGTGCACGGTGAGCGGGTTCGGGGCGGCCTGGGCCAGGATCGACAGCTGCACGAGCGCCCCGCCCTTGTGGATGTCGCTGTTCTCGGGCCGCCGCTCCAGGCCACCGGCGGGAAGAACCCGTACCCCTCGTCGTAGGTCAACTGCCCAAGTGCAGAAGCCGACCTGCGGTCGCGGCTCGTAGCCTCGGCGCGGCAGCGGTGAGAGGCCACCTGACCCACGGACAATTGGCTCACCCGATCACCCCCATTGTCCGAGCCGGACTGGGACCCAGTAGCCCGGAACTGACCCTGCGTGATCAGCACCGTACGGAACCTGGGTCTTCGGAGAACATCTCATCCACAACTGTTCTGGTACGGCGTGTGCAGCCAGTGGCTTGCGGACAAAATTGACTTCGGCGGCCAGCTGGCGGAACATCCGGGACGACAACTGCATAAGTGCTGGCGCAGGGGAAGTCCGGTGAGAGTCCGGCGCTGACCCGCAGCGGTAGGTCGAGACGCCCGAGGCGTACCCGACGAGCCCGATTACCTGCCCCGTACGAGCGACTCCATCACGCCGAGGTCTGCGGGGCGGAGCTCAGGTACCTCACCTGCGCCGCCCCCTTTCGCGTAGCACAAGCGCAAGGGGGTTTCGTGTGAGGGGCCAGGGCCTTCTCTTCGTCGGATCGCTCACCGAGAGGCCCACATGTCTGACCCCACCGCTGCACGTCCTGTTTCGCGCGCCGCCGTTTCTCGAACGACATTCCATGGGTACCGCGGGACTGGCGCGATCGCCGCCATCCTCACCCTGCTCGTGGTCCTGCTCTCGCCAAGCGGAGCCGGCGCCGCACCGCCGACCTCGCCACTGACCACCGACCCGGCCGATGCCGCCGCCGGATGGTTGACCGGTGAGTTCGTCGACGGCGATCACCTGGCCACCGAGATCGACCTCGATGGCGACGGCATCATCGACCCGGCAACCGAGGTCTTCGCCGATTACGGCCTCACCGCCGACGCGATCTTCGCCTTCGCCGCGGCAGGTTCAGCCGGTGACGCGGCCGAGGCCGCAACCGACTATCTGGAAGCCAACGTGGCGTTCTACTCCGGCGACGGCATAACCGAGTCCTATGCCGGCTCGCTGGCCAAGCTGATCCTGGTCGCTGACGTCATGGGCCGGGATCCGACTGACTTCGGTGGGCAGGACCTGGTCAACCGCCTGCTCGCTCAGCAGGCCGCGGACGGGCGGTTCAGCGACGTGTCGGCTTTCGGTGATTTCAGCAACCCGATCGGCCAATCCCTGGCAATCATCGGGCTCGAGCGGGCGACCACCGCTGGAGCGCCGACCACAGCGGTGGACTTCCTGGTCAGCGTCCAATGCGCCGACGGCGGTTTCGTCTCCGATCTGACCACGCTGCCCTGCGCCACCGGTGAGGTGGACACCACCGCGGTCGCCGTACAGGCACTCGCCCTGATGGGACGGGACGCGGCGGTCGCCGCGGCGACGGCCTATCTACTCGGCCAGCAGGCTGCCGACGGGTCCTTCGCCACACCCGGGTTCGGCAGCCCACCGGTCACGACCGCGAACTCGAACAGCACCGGACTGGCCGCCCAGGCGCTGCGGGTTCTGGGTCACGACGATGCCGCGGACGACGCGGTCGGCTGGCTGCTGGATCGCCAGCTCGGCGCCGATGCACCGCAAGAGCAACAGGGCGCCTTCGCCTTCGACGCCACGGGTTTCGACCCGGCCAACGCCACCCGGGCTACGACCCAGGCGACGCCGGGCGTCGCCGGCATCGGGTTCGCCGCACTCGTCGCCCCCACCGACCCACTGGCCTACGGCCTGGATGTCGGTGGCGGCGGCGTTCTCCCACCCCCGCCCGGCGGTGGTCCGCCTCCGCCTCCGCCCGCGCCTGCGCCGCCAGCCGAGCTGCCGGCGACCGGAGCGGCACCGGGTGGCCTGATCGAGGTCGGCACCGCCTTGCTCGTGATCGGCGTTGCCACGACGGTGCTCGCCCGCCGTCGAACTCACCCTCGCGCATGATCGCGGCCAACATCTGGGCTACGCGGGGGGCGCGAACCCTTCGACTCCTGATGGCGGCCGCACTCATCGGCCTGGGGCTGGTGGTTGCGGAACCGGCCGTCACGCCAGCTGAGGCTGCCAGCTGCCAGTCCTCGCAGATCGCCGTGGTCGTGTCCTTCAACTCTCTCGGCGGCGGTACCCAGACCGCGTGCGTCGGCGACGTGGGCAGCGGCCTGGCGGCCCTCAGCGAGGCGGGCTTCAGCTACACCTTCGTCTCCAACCAACCCGGGCTGGTCTGCACCATCAACGGCGCGCCGAACCCGTGCAACGGCGCCCCGGCCAGCGCCTACTGGTCCTATTGGACCGCCAGTCTCGGCGGCAGCTGGGCCTACAGCAATCTCGGTGCTGGCAACCGCAATCCGGCACCCGGCAGCGCCGAGGGCTGGTCCTTCGGTGCGGGCAGCCCGCCCGCGATCGGCCCGCCCGCGGCGATCGCTCCCCCTCCACCACCGCCTCCTACACCACCACCACCTCCTCCTCCGCCTCCCCCACCACCTCCCTCGTCGCCAGCTCCCGCGCCGGTGCCACCTCCGGGCGGTTCCGAGGGCGACCCAGGCGGCGGATCAGGAGGTGACCCAGGCGGCGGATCAGACCGCGGGAGCACCCCTAGTAACTCCGTACCCGCTCCGGATGCAACCGAGGGCACTGACTCGAGCGACCCCACCGAAGCAGGCACCAACGAAGGCAGCACAGACCCCTCGGCAACCAGCGGTTCGAGCGACCGGACCGACGAGGGCGGCGGTGCGGACGCGAGGTCCTCGCCGGTCGGTGCCGAAGCATTTCAACCGGCCGCGGACCCGACGTCGAGCGGAGAGCCTTGGGCGCTGATCGGCACGATGACTGCCGTTGCCGCATTTGGTTGCGGGGCGTACTGGGTTCAGCGACGCCGTACGTCCGTCCAGTCCGGTCCGCCCGAGACGGGGATCTGACTCGAACGATGATCAGATGAGCAGCACCGGCGCACGGCTGCTCGGCGCTCGGCTGCCGACGCACCCGATGGCGTGGTGGATCTGGGCGCTCGGCTTGGCCGCAGCGGCGAGTCGGACGACGAACCCGCTGCTGTTGGTGCTCATCGTGGCGGCGGCCGCTTTCGTCGTCGCGGCCCGGCGGCCGCTGACGACCTGGGCGCGCGGCTTCCGGGCATACCTGATCTTCGGCCTCGTCGTCGTGGCGATCCGTACCGTCTTCCACATCGTCCTTGGCGGCGGGTACGGCGAGACGGTGCTGGTCTGGCTGCCCGAGATCGCGCTGCCCGAGTGGTCGGCTGGTATCCGGATCGGGGGGGCCGTCACCGCTGAGGGTCTGGCCAGCGCGGTGTACGACGGGATGCGGCTGGCCACATTGCTGGTCTGCGTCGGCGCCGCGGTCACCCTCGCCGATCCCCGACGACTGCTCAAGTCACTCCCGGGCGCGCTGTACGAGGCTGGACTGGTCGTGGTCGTCGCAGTGAGCATGGCTCCGGCGTTGATCGAATCGGCCGTACGGGTTCGGCGTGCCCGGCAGCTCCGCGGCACCAGTACCCGCGGTCTGCGCGCCTTCCGGTCGATCGCCATGCCGGTGCTGGATCAGGCACTCGGGCGAGCGGTGGCCCTGGCCGCCGCGATGGACGCTCGGGGATACGGCCGGGTCGGCTCGATGACCGCTGGAGCGCGGCGGGCCAGCGCCGTCCTGCTGCTCGGCGGCCTGCTCGGGTTGTGCCTGGCGGCGTACGGGTTGCTCGACGCCGCAACGCCGGGCTCGGTTGCCGTGCCGGCACTGGTCGTCGGCGTGGCCGCCAGTGTCACCGGGCTGGTCATCGGCTCACGGCGGATGGTGCGCAGTCGTTACCGACCGGACCGGTTCGACCTGCGCTCGGCCCTGGTGGCCCTCTGCGGCTTGGCGGTTGCGGCGCTATTCTTCATGACCGAGCTGAGCGGCCCCGCGGTCAGCCATCCGAGCACCTTCCCGCTTGTCTGGCCGCAGTTGGCCCTCCTTCCGTTGATCGGGATCGCGATCGCGGCGCTACCGGGAATCGCGAGCACGCCAGTCGAGCCGCCGCCCGAGCTGACTCAAGGACCCCTTGTGCCAAACCTATTGACACAAGGGGTCCTTGACTCCGAGGTTCGCGCGGGCCACCGCGCTGCGGACCGGGTCCGATGATCACCTTCGAGAACGTGAGTGTGCGCTACTCCGGGGCTGGTTCCGATGCCTTGGCCGGGGTCGACCTCGTCGTGCCGCCGGGAGAGTTCTGTCTCGTCGTGGGGCCCACCGGCTCTGGCAAGACGACGCTGCTTGGGGCCGCAACCGGGCATGTCCCGCACTTCACCGGTGGGCTGCTCCGCGGCCGGGTCCTGGTTGGCGGCAGGGACACCCGTACGCACCTGCCCCGTGAGCTCGCCAACGTGGTCGGGATGGTCGGGCAACGGCCGATGGACGGCTTCGTGACCGACTCGGTCGAGGACGAGCTGGCCTTCGTGATGGAGTCGTTGGCCCTCGAACCGGCAGTCATGCGCCGCCGCGTCGAGGAGACCCTCGATCTGTTGGGGCTGGCCGACGTACGCCGAAACTCGTTGGTCGAGTTGTCGTCTGGACAGCAGCAGCGCGTCGCGATCGGCGCCGCGCTGACGGCGCACCCGCAGGTGCTCGTCCTCGACGAACCGACGAGTGCCCTGGACCCGGGCGCCGCGGAGGATGTGCTGGCCGCGCTGCATCGTCTGGTCCACGATCTGGGTGTCACCGTTCTGCTCAGTGAGCATCGGCTCGAACGTGTTGTGCAGTACGCCGATTCAGTCCTCAGCCTGACTGCACCTGGGGAACCCGTGCGGTACGGCCCACCGGGCGAGGTATTGGCCGAAAGCCGCGTCGCACCACCGGTCGTGGCACTGGGCAAGCTCGCTGGTTGGTCGCCGCTGCCGGTTTCGGTTCGCGATGCCCGTCGCCTGGCGCCTGCGCTGCTGCAGCGGCTTGGCGACGCGGCGCCGCTCGTACAAGAATTGACTCCCGGAGCCCCGCCAACCGGCAATCCGGTCATAAGCGCGCGAGGCGTCTGGCAGCGGTACCGTAGCGGGCCGGCGGTCCTGCGCGGCGTGGACCTCGACGTACGCGCCGGTGAGGTCCTGGCTGTCATGGGCCGCAACGGCGCCGGCAAGACGACCCTGCTCACTGCTCTGCAGGGCGGACTCAGACCCGAACGCGGCACCGTCACCCTGGCTGGCGACCCAGTACACACGGTGGCCGCCCGGGCCAGGCGGCGGCTGATCAGCCTGGTGCCCCAAGAGCCGGCGGACCTGCTCTACCTCGACACCGTCGACTCCGAATGCGCGCAGGCCGACAGCGAATCCGAGGTTGCACCCGGCAGCACGCTGGCGTTGTTCGCCCGACTGATCCCGGGCGTGCAAGCCGATCTGGACCCGCGGGATCTGTCCGAGGGTCAGCGACTGAGCTTGGTGGTGGCCATCCAGTTGGCCGGCGGGCCAAGGGTGGTGCTGCTCGACGAACCGACCCGTGGCCTGGACTACGCCGCGAAGGACCGGCTGACCGAGATCCTCCGCGACCTCGCCCGGGCTGGAGTCGCAGTGGCCTTGTCCAGCCACGACGTCGAGTTCGTGGCCGCGACCGCCGACCGGGTGGCAGTGCTCTCCGGCGGCGAGGTGATCGCGGACGCCCCGACCGCCGAGGTGGTCCTCTCCTCACCGACCTACGCCCCACAGGTCGCCAAGATCCTGGCGCCTGGGGCTTGGCTGACCGTGCACCAGGTCGAGGCGGCGCTGCGGGCCGGCCAGCCGCAACATCCGGACCAGGCGAATCAGCTGTCGTCGCACGAGGTGCTGCAGTGAGCATCGCCCGTACGAGCGCGGTCTCGACGGGGGCGGTCGCGGGCCGAGACACCCGACCGGTTCGTATCGGGCCGAAGTCGGCTGCGGCGTTGATCATCGCCACCGTCTTCGGCATCGGGGCCTTCGGTTGGCCGCTGCTGGTATCCCCCGACTCCGGCATCGCGCACGGTTTGGATGCGCCACTGATCTTCGGCGCGATGTTGTTGCTGGTCGTCGCAGTCGTCCTGGCGCTGCTCGCAGAAGGCGGCATGGACGCCAAAGCCGTTGCGATGCTCGGTGTTCTGGCCGCCATCGGGGCTGCCTTGCGACCGCTCGGAGCTGGTACAGCCGGGGTCGAACCGCTGTTCTTCATCCTGATCCTGGGCGGGCGGGCGTTCGGGCCGGGCTTCGGTTTCGTGCAGGGGGCAACCACGCTGTTCGCCTCCGCGCTGCTCACCGGAGGGGTCGGTCCTTGGCTGCCCTTCCAGATGCTCGGGGCCGCCTGGATCGGGCTGGGTGCGGGTCTGCTTCCCGCCGTACGCGGCCGTCGCGAGGTGGCGCTGCTGTGTGCGTACGCCGCCCTGACCTGCCTTCTCTACGGGTTCGTGATGAACCTGTCGTTCTGGCCGTTCGGACTCGGACCGACCACGTCGGTGTCGTTCGTACCCGGGGATGCGGTGGTGGACAACCTGACCCGGTTCGCCGCCTTTTCCTTGACGACCTCGCTGGGCTGGGATCTGGGTCGCGCCGTCACCGTGACGGTCCTGGTCGCGCTCACCGCCACTCCGGTGCTCCGGGCGCTGCGCCGAGCCGGGCGCAAGGCCGCCTTCGACCCGGTGGTGACGTTCCAACCGCACAGCTGACCTGTCATGGACGGCAACAGACCGGGCCGAACGCTGTCGTACGCGATCGGTTACCTGACTTCTGGTGGCCGGAGACCCGCTTCCGCGATTCGCCTAAGGGATGTGGACGGTGATCTGCGCGGCATCGGTCCCCAGGAACGCAGTGATCTGCCAGCAGCCGGGCGCAGGGAAATAGGCGCCGGCCGGTAGTGGTCCCGGAAGGCCGTCCGAGGTTGGATTCAGTGACATGGTGCCTGTCAGAGGGTCGCCCGCGATACGCAGGACGAATACGACCGGCAGGTCATCGGTCCCGACCCACATCGGGAGCTTTCCTTGAAAGCCCGCACCGTTGGGGATCACACCCTCTCCCCAGCGGTCGATCAGGCCGGCGTAAAACCAGAGATTGCCCGTACCGACGCCGTCGGTCAATCCGTCGGCGCGGGCGGCCGCAGGTGGCTCGCCGCTCAGCTGAATCCGGTCGTCACATGCCTCGGCGGATTCGGTCGCGGTGACTACCTCGGTGGCTCGGCCGGAGCCGCGGCTGAGGGCCGGCGATTCGTCATCTTCGGTACATGAAGCGACAACGACAGCGAGCACACAGAGGCCCACAACGGCCATCGTTCGGGGCTGAGCGCCGAAGGACATCGTTCGTTCAGGCTATCGAGCTGCCGGGCAGGCAGACGAGCGCGCGGTGCCGGGGCCGTCAACCAAGCTCGGCCGCAGCCCTGAGTTGAGCGCTGCGATCGAGCGCGGCGAGTCTCGGACAGGATGCGCATTTCGCCACGCCTTGCTCGAGGTAGACCAGACAGCAGGAGCCCCGCCGTACGAACCGGGCCTGCCCTTTCCTGGGCGGGCGACGCTCGACGTCGACGTACCGCGGAGCTGGCATCGGGGCTCCGATCAGCTCGACCAGGGTCGCAGCCAGCTCTGTTGCGCGGGCGACCTCACCGCGCGCCCGGCCCACCCAGAGCAGCCGGTTGGCCAACGAGTCCGTGGCTATCGCCCAGAGCGGCCGCTCCCGCCGCGCGCCAGCCCGGCCGACGGCTGGAATGGCGATCTCCAGGCTGTCCCGAATGGCCGCGGCGACCGTCCGTACATCGTTGCCCTTGTCGAGCACGGCCGTGGATCGGGCGGTGAAAACCCTGCCATCGGGCAGCCAGTGCAACTCCACGTCGTTCGGCCGCGGTGACAGCGCGCGGCCGGTCACGAACAGCGAGGCCACCGTCGGGGTGAGGAAGACCTGGGAGACGGAGTACCACCACAGCGTGGCCAGCACCCGACGATCTACGGTCGGCCAGCGTTGGGCTTGTAGAGCGATCTGGGCGTCCAGCCACTCCGGATCCTCGACTCGGGCGAAGGAAACCTGTCTCGGTGCACCCGCTGGCAGCAGGTAGCCGTGCTCGTCGCGAGGCAGACCGGCCACCGTTACCGCGAGCAGCTCGTCAGCCGCTGCCAATCCCACCGGTTCCACACCGCACAGTGTGGCTGCGGAGCCTTATGACGCCGCCCGCTCGACGGAAACCCCGTACGGATCAGCGGCCGGCCGTGTCAGGCTCGGT
Organism: Actinomycetota bacterium; assembly: GCA_030860305.1. The sequence goes on along the minus strand of JALZIL010000360.1, from coordinate 3,395 downwards.
GGATGGAGAACGTGGACTGGGAGCACCGGCTGGCGCTGGTGTGGGCATCGATCGATGACCTCGACGAGGAGGAACTCCGCGCGGCGCTGGGCGGGCTCGTGGCCGAATTGCCCGAGGGGGACCCGGTCGGCCCGTTCGAGCAGGGCTCCGCATTCGATTCCACCGGGCATCCCGACCTCGCCGTCGAGCGGTATCGGCTGGCGCTGCAGCTGGGTCTGTCCGGGCAGCGTCGTCGTCGCGCGGTGATCCAACTGGCCAGTTCGCTGCGCAATCTGGGGGCGGCCGAGCAGAGCGTTGCCCTGCTCACGGCCGAACTCGAAAGAGGCTCCGACGACGGCTCGGACGATCTCGACGACGCCGTACGGGCCTTCCTTGCCCTCGCACTGACCAGTGTCGGCCGGGATCGGGCGGCAGTGTCGGTTGCCCTGACAGCGCTGGCCCCACATCTCACCCGGTACAACCGATCTCTCGCCGCCTACGCGAGACAGCTCACCTGATCGCTGCCCGACTAGGGTCGAATGCATGACCGGAAGGGGCTTCGCGCTGTCCGGTGCATTGTCGCTGGACGGTGCCCGCGCCATCGAGCTGCTCGAGGAAGTGGTCGACGCCGGTTACGCGCCGGTCCTGTCGACCGAGGTATGCGGCACGAGCGCACTTGCCCTGACCGCCGCGTTGGCTGCGCGACGCCCCGGCGTACCGCTCGGCACCGGGATCGTGCCGCTCGTTGCGGCCACCGATTCTTCGATCGCGATGGGCGCGGCGACTGCCGCTGCGCTGTCCGGTACGACGTACTACCTCGGTGTCGGCACCTCGACCGAACAGATCGTGGGCGGCTGGCACGGTGGGCGCTACGACGCCTCGGTCAGCGGCACTCGCCAGCGGCTGATCGACCTGCGCACCATCCTCGACGGCGGGCGACGCGGCTCGTTCGCCCTGCCGAAGCCACCCGGGGAGCAGGTCCGTGTCCTGCTCGGCGCTCTCGGCCCACGCATGGTCGAACTCGGGATGACCGACGCCGACGGCGTGATCGTCAACTTCACGCCGCCGGAAACGGTCCCCGGGCCGACTGCGGACAAGACTGTGCTTGCCTACGTCTGGGTGCTGGTCGATGCCGAGTCCGAGGGCCGCGCGCGGCGCGATCTCACCGCGTACTGCCTCGCGGCGCCGTACGCCCGCCACTTCACGACGCTGGGGTACGGGGAGGTCGTCGCGATGGTCACCGAACTGGCCGCTCAGCGTCGCCTGCGGACGGCTCCTGATCAGCTTCCCGCTGAGTTCGTCGACCGCTTCTACGCGACCGTCGAGCGGCTACCCGAGCTGTGCGCCCAGTTCGACGCGGTTGGGGCCGTCCCGATCCTCTTGCCGGTCACCGGTCCGGAACCCGATTCCCTGGCGTCGTCGCTGCCCATGCCGCCCGGTCGACTACCTGTTAACCCACCGGTTACCCAGCCCGGGCCCGCACCTCGATAGGCTGAGGTCAACAGGAGGGCCGGTTCGGGTCTTGCGGGCGGGTCACAAGTGATCGACGCCACGTGGGCCATGCCGGTCACTGGCGCGGTATCTGGGCTATGTTACTCGTGAGTAACCCGGGGACCGGGCCGCCCGATCGAAAGAGTCGAGATGAGCCACTACACAGCAGATCTGCGCGACCTCGAGTTCAACCTCTTCGAGGTGCTGGACACCAAGTATCGCTTCGGCGCCGGTGCGTTCGCCCATATGGACACCCAGACCGCGCGTGGCGTCCTGGCCGGAATGGAACGAGTTGCCACCGGCCCCGTAGCCGCCTCCTATGTCGACAGCGACCGCAACCCGCCGGTCTTCGATCGTGACACGTCGTCGGTGACGCTGCCCGAGTCGTTCAAGAAGTCCTACCAGGCCATCATCGACGGGGACTGGCAGCTGGTCGGCCTGCCTGAGCACCTCGGCGGGTTCGGAGCACCGCGGGCGCTGACCTGGGCGGTCAACGAGATGGTGCTTGGGGCTAACCCCGCAGTGTTCATGTACATGTCCGGTGCGGCCTTCGCCGCGGTGATCGACCCGATCGGGACACCCGGGCAGAAGCGGGCCGTACAGACCTGGATCGACCACAAGTGGACCGGAACCATGGTGCTCACCGAGCCAGACGCCGGATCCGACGTCGGCGCTGGCACCACCAAGGCGGTCCGACAGACCGACGGCACGTGGCACATCGAGGGCGTCAAGCGGTTCATCAGCGGCGCCGAACACGACCTGACCGACCAGATCGTGCACCTCGTCCTGGCCCGTCCCGAGGGTGCCCGCACCGGTAGCAAGGGGCTGTCACTATTCATCGTTCCCAAGTTCCATTTCGACTGGGAGACCGGGAAACTCGGCGAGCGCAACGGTGTCTACGTCACCAACGTCGAGAAGAAGATGGGGCTCAAGGCCTCCACGACGTGCGAGATGACGTTCGGCCAGAACGGAACCCCGGCCGTTGGATGGCTCGTAGGCGACGTGCACAACGGCATGGCACAGATGTTCAAGGTGATAGAGAACGCCCGAATGATGGTGGGGACCAAGGCGATTGCCCAACTGTCGGCTGGCTATCAGGTTGCTCTGGCCTTCGCGAAGGAGCGGATCCAGGGCGCGGATCTCTCTCAATCCGCGAACAAGGCCGCTCCTCGGGTGTCGATCATCCATCACCCGGACGTTCGCCGATCCCTGTTGACCCAGAAGGCCTATGCCGAGGGCATGCGGGCGCTATACCTCTATACCGCAAGCCTCCAGGACCAGGTGATCGATGCCGAAGCGCGCGGGGGCAGTGACAGCGACGAGGCTCGACTCGCCTCTCGAGTCAACGACCTGCTGTTGCCGATCGTCAAGGGCTATGGCTCCGAGCGGGCCTACGCAATCCTGAGCGCTGAGTCGCTCCAGACTCTCGGCGGTTCGGGATACCTGCAGGACTACCCGATCGAGCAGTACATCCGCGACGCAAAGATCGACACACTGTACGAAGGGACGACTGCGATCCAGGGAATGGACCTGTTCTTCCGGAAGATCATTCGTGATCAGGGGCAAGGCTTTGGGTTCCTGACCAAGGAGATCCAGGCTTGCATCGACAACGAGGTGGGCAACGGACGGCTGAAGGACGAACGAGCGCTGCTGGCAACAGCGTTGGGCGACATCCAGCACATCATCGGAGCCATGATGGGCCAGGCGGCCGACTCGCAGCAGGATCCGACCAGCCTCTACAAGGTCGGGCAGAACACGTCACGACTGCTGCTGTGCATGGGCGATCTGGTGACCGGTTGGCTGTTGATGCGTCAGGCGGAGGTGGCCCTTGCTGCCCTGGGCCGCGGTGGGGTCTCGACCAAGGATCAGCACTTCTACGAGGGCAAGCTCGCCGTGGCGCGGTTCTTCGCCACCCAGGTGCTGCC
>JALZIL010000398.1 GCA_030860305.1 Actinomycetota bacterium | reverse complement strand
ACCTAGAACCATCCACCGCAGTGGTACGGAGGTGCGCCGGCGTGGAGCCGACCGGACGGGAAGATCGCTCCGACATCGCCGGGATGCGCGCGTACGCGGAGGAACTTCAGGGCAACTTCGAGAAGCTGGTCGCCGAAGGCCCGAAGCTTCAGCAGCGCGCCCGCGCCATACAGGTGACAGATAAGTCGTCCGACGGGCTCGTGTCGGTCACCGTCGGCTCCCGTGGTGAGCTGATCCGGCTGGACCTCGATCCGCGCATTTATCGCCAGCCGGACTCGCGAGAGCTGGCCGATACGATCACCGATACGATCAAGGCCGCCGGCGAGAAGGCTCGGGACCAGGTTCTGGAGGTCTTCGACCCGCTCGTGCCCCGCGAGGACATGCAGATGCACATGGACGGCAACATCGAAGGCGTGCTCGAGCGCATGACCAACCAGATGTTCGGGAGGGGCTGATCTCATGGCACAGGACCGCGTAGAGCTAGATCCGCAACAAGTCGCCAATGGTCTGGGCAGGTGGGATGAGGTAGCCGCGACCCTGCGGTCGCGATGGACCGCCATCAATGGCCAGATCGCGCCCCTGCTCACCGAGGCGTCCTGGGGGGGTGACGAGGCGGGCTCAGCCTTCCGTCGTGCCTTGATGGACGAGATGAAGGCCGGCGAGTTTGCCGAACGGGGGGTGCGAGACACCCCGGACGAGATGGGTGCCGTGGTCCAGGTCGAGCGGGTCGGTGAGAACGTACGCAGGGCTGCGGAGGCATCTCTTGCCGCTGACGAGGAACAGGCCGCCGAAGTCGGCCGAGTCAACCCCTCCGCCGGCTTCAACAGCGGCGGCGGAGGAGGCGGTAGCGGCGGCGGCGGCGGATCCTCCTCTGGCGGCAGTGCAGCCATGATGACGTCCAGCGGCGGCTCGGCAGCCGGCTCCGACATGATGGCGGAGATGGTGCCCGGCTCGGGCACGGCGATGTCGGAGATGGTCATGCAGAACACGGCCGCTGCCCAGTTCGTCCCCAGCTCTGGCAGCGTGGCGACGTGGGAGATGGTCCAGGAAGATGCCCCGCTGGGCGGCCCATCGGATCAGGACATCACCTACCAGCGCCAACCGATCGGCGATACCCAATCCCCTTACCGCCCGCCGGGCGACGAGACCCAGGTTGCCGCCGGTCCGGGGGGCAGGGCCCCGTACAGCACCGACGGGACGACTAGCGAGAGGGTCTATGACGACCCCTCGGCCGGAAACGGCGAATCGGCCGAGGTCAGTGACGTTGGCCGGGCTCGTGAATCCGTCGGCGGTGGCGAAGACCGGATGACGACCCAGCCGGTCGACGAGGACGGGTCGGCCCAAACCCCGCCCCAGACCGGGCCCGGTGAGCGCGACCAGGACACCGGACCAAGGGGGAATGGCCCTGACGGACCGGCCGAGTCACTGCGCGAACGAATTGCCGAACGGATCCCGGACAGGGTCGTTTCGCAGCTACCTGACGGCCTGGCCGAGCGCATCTACGAGGCGCGCGGCGACTACAACGTCGAGGTAGGGCAGGCCAACGTCGAAGGAACGCAGGTCGCCGGTACGCAAGGCCTCGGCAACCCGGGCGACGACGTCCATCTCACCGACGTGCAGCTCGATGCGTACCTCCCCCGCGGTGACCAGCTGACCGTGGAGCAGCCACGATAGTGAAACGGGGGTAGGCGATCCTGCCCTGGGCAGTCTGCTGGAACGTTTGCTACCGCCGACTGGTGCTGCTCTCGGGGATCGATGATCATGTGCGTCTGAGACAACCGAGGTGTCCGGGTTGGGCTTGGTTGGGGGGTGAGTTGTGGCCGGTGGTGATATCACTCCGGCCTGGGGTGAGAGCCTGCCTGATTGGGCCGATAATCTGATTTCGGGGTTGTCTGGGGGGCAGTTTTGGCCGCAGGGCAGTGAGACGCTGCTGCGGGAGCTCTCCGAGTTCTACGTCGAGTTGCAGACCGTGCTGGCCGAGGCTGCCAATGATGGTGCGGGCGCGTACAACGTGATCCGTTCTGGCTGGGATTCCCCGGCCGCGATGACCTTTGACGCGGTCAGCCAGAACTTGTTCACCGGGTTCGATTCCCAGGTCATGGCGCTGGCCGATGCGGCGAACAAGTACGCCCAGCAGACCAGCACCTTCGCGATGGAGACCGAGTACACCAAGATCTCGATCAACGTCGCGTTCTGGATCACCATCGCGGCCCTGTTCATCACCATTTTGGCGTTGTGGTGGACCGGCGCCGCCCCGTTCGCGGCGGTCACCGCGGCGCTGGCCGCGTTGCAGACGGCGATCCGGTCGCTGATCTCCAAGCTGGTACTGATCGCGGCCCGGCAGCTGACGATCAAGGCCTTCACCCAGGCTGCGGCCAAGGCCGTCCAGGCCACCATGACCAACCTGCTGCGCACCCTGGGGACCCGGGCGGCCACCGGGGTCCGGGCCGTTCCCGGGGCGTTGCGCAGCGCCCCGGGTCAGATGGGGCGCACGTTCACCACACCCGCCGGCCGGCAGGCGCTGCGCCGGGAACTGTTCGAGGAGATCGCCGAAGAGACCTTCATCGACGCGGCCACCCAGTACCAGCAGATCCGGATGGGCACCCGGCAGGACTGGGACTGGCAGAAGACCTCGGCCGCCGGGATCGGCGCCGCCGGCGGCGCGGTCGTCGGGACCATCGCCGGCCCGCTGTCGGCCGCGCTGCCGGTCGGCAAACCGATCCGGGTCGGCCTGAACAACACCCTGGCCTCACCGGCCGGCAGCTTCCTGGCCAACGGCACCGTCTACGGCAACTGGGCCAACCCGTTCAGCACCACCAGCGCGCTCGGGGCATTTATGGGCGGCGCCGGCCGCTTCTACGGCAACAGCCCCTTTGACCCCAACACCTACACCCAGTTCACCAACGGCGGCACCAAACCCCCCGACCCCGCCGAAGGAATCCCGCTACCCGACCCCACCCTCAACAGCCCCACCGCCCCCACGGGCCCGAACGACCCCAACAACGCGAACCGCCCCAACGCGCCCAGCGGGAACGGCGCACCACCGGCGACCGCACCACCGGCGACCGCACCACCGG
>JALZIL010000396.1 GCA_030860305.1 Actinomycetota bacterium | reverse complement strand
ACCCGCCACCGAGCGAGCCGCCACCGAGCGACCCGCCACCGAGCGAGCCGCCACCGAGCGAGCCGCCACCGAGCGAGCCGCCACCGAGCGACCCCCCGCCGAGCGATCCATCCCCGCGCAGCGATCCGCCGCCCGTACCCCCGTCGTTCAGCGAGGCAATAGCCGCGGCCAGCCCCGGCCGCGAGGGCCAGGCTGCGGAGGCGACCCGGCTGAGCCGGCTCGTCTTCCTGATCGAAGAACAACTGGAACAACTAGAAGTCCAAGCCAAGGCGGCCGCCGACCTCTACCGCCAGGCCGAGTCCGATCTCATCGGAGCGAATGCACGGGCCGAACAGGCCCGACTGAACGCGACCGCAGCCGATCGTGAGTTGCGTGCTGCCCAAGAGGCGCTTGAGGACTTCGCCCGAGACACCTACGTCAACGCCAGCAGTGAGCTGGCGGTCAGCATGCTGCTGCTGGATTCCAATGGCGCGGCAGACCTGATCGAGCGGGCCGGCCTGCTGGAGGCCATCTCGACCAGTCGCACCGAGGTGCTGGACCGCGTGGTCGAATCCCGGGCGCGGAGCGCCGCAGCCGAACAAGCAGCCACCGTGGCACTGGATGCCAACCTCGAGGCCGAGGCACAGGCACGCGCAGTACTGGAGCAGGCAACGGCGACGCTCGAGGAGCAAGAGGCGAATCTGCCCAAGCTCCTGGAGGACAAGGCTGACAACGACGCGAAGTTCTACGAGGCTCTGGTGGAGCTACTCGGTCCAGAGGGTGCCGCCGCAGCGTTCGCGCAGTACGAGCAGGACCAGGCGAATCAGTATGGGGCCGAGGCTGCAGCACGTGCCGCGGCCAACGGCGGCGGCCCGGTGCTGTCCGGCAGCTGGGCACTACCGCTGGCCGGGCCGCTCACCAGCTGCTTCTGCGAGCGTTGGGGCACGATGCACTGGGGGATCGACATCGCGGCGCCGATGTACACTCCGATGTACTCAGCAGGGGATGGCGTAGTCGTAAAGGCGGGTGCCGCCACAGGATTCGGCCAAGCCGTTTACATCGAGCATGACAACGGCGACGTCACGGTCTACGGCCACATGGAAGTCATCGAAGTGAGCACCGGGCAGCGCGTGGCAGCCGGGCAGGAGATTGCCCTCGTCGGCTCGCAGGGCTTCTCGACCGGTCCGCATCTGCACTTCGAGGTGTACGCCGGGGGGCTCAACGGAGTCCGGGTCGATCCCGTGCTCTGGCTGGCCAACCGCGGGATCTTCGTCTGAGTAGAGGCAGATCACACCAGCGCGCGGACAGCAACGGTGACCAGCACACCCGCGATGATGCAGACGATCTGGCTCCGGCCCAGCAGCCACAGCACTCCGATCACCGTCAGCCCGGGCAACAGCCTCCAGTCGAACTCTCGCCAGCCCTGCCCCAGCAGTGCCACGATCAGCAAACCGGCGAGTAGGGCGGGCGCAAGCGAGTGCACCACCAGCGCTACCCGAGGCGGAAGGGGGCGATCCCCGAGCAGCGCCGGTCCGGCGGCCTTGATCGCGAAATTGATCACCGCCAGGACCCCGATCGCCACCCACAGGGTCATCCAAGTTCCGCATCGTCTGATCGGTCGGTGCCGCCCCGGCCACGGCCGATCAGGATCACGAGGGCGGCCAGGGACGAGAGCAGGACGGCAACGCCGGCGGGTGCCACGAGCACCAATCCACCGGTGAGCAGGATTGCGAGTCCCGCGATCCACGGGGCCCGCGGCGTCGAGCGGAAGGTGTCCAGCAGCAGCACGAGAAAGAAGCCGGGAAAGACCAGGTCAAGGCCGAGGGATGCGACCAGCGTCGGTGGAGGAGCCGTCACCACCCCGACGACGGTCCCGAGGATCCAGACCGGCCACTGGACCGCACTGGCCCCGAACATCGTCAGCCGGTCGTATCGTCCGGCACCTTGATAGGCCGCTGCCCAGGAGCCGTCGAGGATCGTCTGCGCGCCGAGCGCCCGCTTCCAAGCGGGGCCCTCGAGACTGCCGGCCACGGCAATCCCCATCGGGAGGAACCGCAGATTGATCAACGTGGCGGCGCCCAGGGCAAGGAACAGGGTGCTGCCGGCGGTGAGCGTGGTGAGCAGGGCAAGTTGGGCACCCGCGGAGAAGACGATCACCGAACAGATGATCGTGGCAGCCGGTGGCCATCCGAGTGTGGTCGCGAGCGCACCGAAGCTCAGCGCGACCGGGAAGACTGCCAGTCCCAGCCCGACACCGATCCTGAGTCCGGGACGCCAGCCGAACTCGGGTGAGGTGACCGATCTGCTCACGTCGTAACCTGTGGCCCACGCATTCTGGTGATGGTGCCTCCCGGGCGATCGGTCCGAGATGGTGGGGCACGACCCGGCCGTGTGCGGGCAGATCCGTAACGGACCTCAGTCGTAGGCTGGATACGTGCCGGATCCGTCGACGTACCGCCCGGCGGTGGGCAGCATCCCCGAGGGCCCGGGGGTCTACCGTTTCCGCGACCCGTACGGGCGGGTCATCTATGTCGGCAAGGCCAAGAGTCTTCGCAGCCGGGTCAACTCGTATTTCGCCGATCTCGCCGGACTGCATCCGCGGACCAGGCAGATGGTCACCAGTGCTGCCGGTGTCGACTGGACGGTGGTCAGCACCGAGGTCGAGGCGCTGCAACTTGAATACAACTGGATCAAGGAGTTCGATCCTCGGTTCAACGTCCGCTACCGCGATGACAAGAGCTTTCCGAGCCTCGCGGTGACCTTGTACGAGGAATACCCCCGGCTGCAGGTGATGCGCGGCCCGAAACGCAAGGGCGTGCGGTATTTCGGCCCATACTCACATGCCTGGGCGATCCGGGAGACGCTGGATCTGTTGCTGCGGGTGTTTCCGGCCCGCACCTGCTCGGCCGGGGTCTTCAAGCGGGCCGGGCAGATCGGCCGCCCGTGCCTGCTCGGCTACATCGGCAAGTGCTCGGCGCCCTGCGTGGGCAACGTCACCGCCGACGAGCACCGACAGATCGTGGAGGACTTTTGTGACTTCATGGGTGGCCGTACTGACACCTTGATCCGGCGGCTCGACCAGCAGATGGCCGCAGCTGCCGCCGACCAGGAGTACGAGCGGGCCGCCCGGCTCCGCGACGACATCGGCGCTCTGCGGCGGGCTCTTGAGAAGCAGGCCGTGGTGCTCGGTGACGGTACTGACGCGGACGTGGTCGCCTTCGCCCAGGACGACCTCGAAGCATCGGTCCAGGTCTTCCACGTCCGCGGCGGCCGAGTGCGCGGACAGCGCGGCTGGATCGTCGACAAGGTCGAGGACATCAGCACCGGTGACCTCGTCGCCCAATTCCTGCTGCAGGTGTACGGCGGAGACCTCGTTGAGGACGTCGACGGTTCGGGGACCTTGCGTGACGCCGTCCCCAGGGAGATCCTCGTGCCGGAACTGCCTGAGGACGTCGACGCCCACATCCGCCGGCTGATTGACCTGCGTGGGGGACCGGTTGGCATCCGCATACCGCAACGCGGGGACAAACGGGCCCTGATGGACACGGTGCAGCGCAACGCGGGTGAGGCATTCGCCCGACACCGAGTCAAGCGGGCCAGCGACCTGACCGCGCGGTCGCTCGCTCTTGCCGAGATCCAGGATTCCCTCGATCTACCTGCAGCGCCGCTGCGGATCGAATGCATCGATGTCTCCCATGTGCAGGGCACGAACGTCGTGGGCAGCTTGGTGGTCTTCGAGGACGGCGTCGCCAAGCGTTCGGACTACCGGCGGTTCATCATCAGCGCCGAAGGAGGGCGCGATGACACGCTCTCCGTGGCCGAGATCGTCCGTCGTCGCTTCGCCCGCTATCTCAAGGAGCAATCCCAGGGCGTTGCCGGCGGCCCGGGCGGTCCGGTCCTCGGCCCGCCCGACCTCGCCATCGGTACCCCAAGGAAGTTCGCCTACCCGCCAAACCTCGTCGTCGTGGACGGCGGAGCCCCGCAGGTGGAAGCTGCCCAAGCGGTCCTGGAGGAGATGGGCATCGAGGACATCGCCGTCGTCGGACTCGCCAAGCGGATGGAAGAGATCTGGGTCCCTGGTCAAGCCGACCCGGTGATCCTTCCGCGGACCAGTGAGGCGCTCTACCTGCTGCAGCGGATCCGGGACGAAGCCCACCGTTTCGCCATCACCCATCACCGCCAGCGGCGCTCCAAGAGCATGCTGGCTTCCCTGCTGGACGACGTTCCCGGGCTCGGCGAGGTACGACGAAAGGCGTTGCTGGCCAAGTTCGGCTCGCTACGGGCGTTGCGTGCCGCTGACGTGGACCAGGTCGCCGAGGTCCCCGGCGTGGGCCGCAAGACGGCCGAGGCAGTTGTCGCCGCCCTCGCCGAGGACGTCGGGCCGAACGAGGTCAGGGCCGGACGGGCAGACTGACCGGCATGCACCTGGATGGGGCCCGCTCCGACGCCGTGGCCGCCGGCCCGCCCAGTGCTCTGGACATCGTCCTGGTCACTGGGCTGTCCGGGGCGGGTCGCAGCACCGCGGCCAAGTGCCTGGAGGATCTCGGCTATTTCGTGGTCGACAATCTGCCGCCCGCGCTGATCGCAACGATGGTCGATCTGGGCAGCAGTTCGCGCGGGGCGGTGACCCGGCTGGCTGTCGTCGTGGACGTACGCTCCCGTGCCTTTTCCTCGGACCTGACCGGCACGCTGGCCGGCCTCGACGAGCGCGGTTTCCGGCCAAAGGTGCTCTTCCTGCAGGCCCGGGACGATGTCCTGATCCGGCGCTTCGAGTCCGTTCGCCGGGCGCATCCGTTGCAGGGCGAAGGCCGACTCTCTGACGGCATTGCGGCCGAGCGCGTGTTGCTCACCGACCTGGCCGGCGTCGCCGATGTCACCGTCGACACCAGCGACCTGAACGTCCACCAATTGCGGGCCACGATCGAGCTGGCTTTCGGCGCAGAGTTCGTGCCCAGCCTCAAAGCAACCGTCATGAGCTTCGGGTACAAGTACGGTCTGCCGCTGGATGCCGATCTCGTCGTCGACGTCCGCTTCCTGCCGAACCCGCACTGGCTACCGGAGTTGCGGCCGCTGACCGGTCAGCACCCAGAGGTCCGGGCCTACGTACTGGGGCAGGAGACGGCGGGAGAGTTTCTCGACGCGTACATGGAGATCCTGAACTTGATCGGTACCGGCTATCAGCGCGAGGGCAAGCGCTACCTGACCCTCGCCGTGGGGTGCACTGGCGGCAAACACCGCAGCGTGGCGATCAGCGAGGAACTGGCTGCCCGACTCGTGGCCGCAGGCGTACACACCACAGTCGTGCATCGGGACCTGGGACGCGAGTGAACCAAGCAGCTGACCAGCCCCGCATCGTCGCGCTCGGCGGCGGCCACGGCTTGGCCGCGACGCTGGCCGCGGCCCGTCAACTGACCTCCCAGCTCACCGCCATCGTCACAGTCGCCGACGACGGCGGATCCAGCGGTCTGATTCGACGAGATCACGACGTCCTGCCGCCCGGGGATCTACGCATGGCGTTGGCGGCCCTTGCCGGTACGACGCCGGCACACCACGACATGGAAACGCTGCTGCAGCACCGTTTCGCCGGCCGCAGCTCGCTGGCCGGGCATCCGGTGGGAAACCTGCTCCTGACCGGTCTGATCGAGGTCTTCGGCGGGGACACCGTACGAGCCCTGGACACGGTCGGTGAGCTGATCGGCGCCGTCGGACGAGTGCTACCGATGTCGACGATCCCGCTCGAGATAACCGCATGGGTCGATGCGCTGGACGATCGGCAGAAGCTGAAGCGCAAGCTGATTCGTGGCCAGGTAGCGGTTGCGACGACATCGGCTCGGGTGCGATCAGTTCAGCTGGTACCCGACGGTCCACCGGCTTGCCCGCCTGCCGTCGCAGCCATCGACGACGCGGACATCGTGGTGCTCGGCCCTGGATCATGGTTCACCTCGGTTCTGCCCCATCTTCTGGTTCCTGATCTGATGACCGCCCTGGAACGCACGTCGGCCCACGTCGTCGTGGTGCTCAACCTCGAACCCCAGGCCGGGGAGACCGAGGGCTTTTCCCCGCAAGAGCACCTCAGCGTCCTCCGAGCCCACGCCCCGCAGCTGCCGGTACACACCGTTCTCGCCGACGCCTCGCGGGTTGTTGACCGGCGTGGTCTATTGAGTGCCGTGCAGGCGTTGCGGACCGCAGGCGGGTCAGAACCCCGTCTCGTTATTCGGCCGGTCGCCATGTCGCAGGACGGGGACCAGCACGATGCGCGGCTCCTGGCCGTAGCCCTGGATCACGTGATCACCTGCATCCGCAGTACAAAGGAGCAACCCGCATGGCCATGACGTCCCAGGTCAAGGATGAACTCTCCCGCGTGCCGATCACCAAGACCTGTTGCCGTAAGGCGGAACTCACCGCGTTGCTGCGGTTTTCCGGCGGCCTGCACATCGTCGGTGGTCGCGTCGTGATCGAGGCCGAACTCGACACCGCTTCCGTAGCTCGGCGGGTCCGGCGTGATGTCAGCGACCTGTTCGGTTATGCCAGCGGCATATCGGTGCTCTCCGGCGGAAACCTGCGGCGGGGGCCCCGCTATCTGGTCCGGATCGTCAAGCACGGCGAGGGCTTGGCCCGTCAGACCGGCCTGGTCGACACGCGTGGGCGGCCGGTCCGCGGCCTTCCGCCGGCTGTGGTCTCGGGCGGGGTCTGCTGTTCGGAGGCTGCCTGGCGCGGCGCCTTCCTGGCACATGGTTCCCTGACCGAGCCGGGCCGGTCCTCCTCACTGGAAGTGACCTGCCCAGGCCCGGAAGCAGCGATGGCCCTGGTGGGGGCCGCGCGACGTCTGGCTGTCTCGGCGAAGAACCGTGAGGTCCGCGGTGCCGACCGAGTGGTCATCCGGGACGGTGACGCGATCAGTGTCCTGCTCACCCGACTCGGAGCCCACGATGCTGTTCTGGCGTGGGAAGAACAGCGGATGCGCCGTGAGGTCCGGGCCACGGCCAACCGGCTGGCCAACTTCGACGACGCGAACCTGCGTCGCTCGGCCCGGGCGGCGGTCGCCGCCGGAGCCCGGGTCAGCCGAGCACTGGATCTGCTCGGCGAGGATGCGCCGGACCACCTTCTTGTAGCCGGTCGGCTACGGGTGGAGCACGGGCAGGCGTCCTTGGAGGAACTCGGCCAGCTCGCCGACCCGCCGATGACCAAGGATGCTGTTGCCGGCCGGATTCGTCGGCTGCTGGCGATGGCCGACAAGAGGGCCCGTGATCTTGGGGTGCCGGACACCGAATCGGCCGTCACCACCGAGATGCTCGCCCCGTAGTCCGAACCGCACATTCTCCGGAGTAAGTCACGTCAGGCAGCGGCCAGAGGGCACATTTTCCGGATTAAGTGCGTGGTGGCGCAGGTGCCCTCGATAGTGTTTCCCGAGCAGGGCTCCGATGACGAGAGGGAATACCAGTGACAGTCCGGGTAGGCATCAACGGCTTCGGTCGAATCGGTCGAAACTTCTGGCGGGCGGTCAACGAGGGCGGCCATGACATCGACATCGTCGCCGCCAACGACCTCGGCGACGTCGCCACGATGGCGCACCTGCTGTCCTACGACAGCGTGCTGGGCCGACTCTTCAAAGAGGTCAAGGTCGTCGACGACGGCATCGAGATCGACGGCAAGACCCTCAAGATCCTGGCCGAACGGGACCCCGGCGCGCTCCCGTGGGGGGACCTCGACGTGGATATCGTCATCGAGTCGACCGGGTTCTTCACCGACGCCAGCAAGGCACGGGCGCACGTCGACCAGGGCGGCGCCCGGAAGGTCATCATCAGCGCACCGGCCAAGGGCGAGGACCTCACCGTCGTCATCGGTGCGAACGAGGACACCTACGACGGATCACAAGTCATCATCTCCAACGCCTCATGTACGACGAACTGCCTTGCGCCGCTCGCCAAAGTGCTGCACGACAGCTTCACCATCGAGCGCGGTCTGATGACCACCATCCACGCCTACACCGCCGACCAGAACCTTCAGGACGGCCCGCACTCAGACCTCCGCCGGGCCCGCGCCGCCGGGCTGAACATCGTGCCGACCTCGAGTGGAGCAGCTGCGGCAATCGGCTTGGTGCTGCCCGACCTCAACGGCAAGCTCGACGGGTACGCCCTCCGGGTCCCGATTCCCACCGGATCGGTCACCGACCTGACCGTGACGCTCGGCAACGAAGCCGACCTGGACGCGATCCAGGCGGCCTACCAGGCAGCCGCGGACGGTCCGCTCAAAGGGATCCTGCGCTACAGCGAGGATCCGATCGTGTCTTCGGACATCGTGCACGACCCGGCGTCATGCATCTACGACGCGCCGTTGACAAAGGTCAACGGCAACCAGGTCAAGGTGGTCGGCTGGTACGACAACGAGTGGGGATTCTCCAACCGGCTCGCCGACCTCGTTGTCCTCGTCGGCTCCAAGTAGGGACGGCGCCGAGTGCGCTCGCTCGCCGACCTCATCTCCGACGGCGTACGGGGAACCCGGGTCCTGGTCCGGGCCGACCTCAACGTCCCCCTGGACACCTCGACCGGGGACCCGATCATCACCGACGACGGCCGGATCAGGGCCAGCCTCCCGACCCTGAAGGCGGTGATCGAGGCTGGCGCCCGGGTGATCGTCGTGGCACATCTGGGCCGGCCGGAGAACGGTCGGGACCCATCCTTGTCGCTCGCGCCGATCTGCGCGCGACTGGCCGAGTTGCTGGGCCAGGAGGTCCGGCTGTCCACCGACGTCGCCGGGCCGGACAGCTCGAAGCAGGCCGATGCGCTGACCGACGGGGACGTTCTGCTGCTGGAGAACGTCCGCTTCGAGCCCGCCGAGACGTCGAAAGATCCCGAACTCCGAGGGGCCTTCGCCGACCAGCTCGCCGGGCTGGCTCAGTCTTACGTCGACGATGCGTTCGGTGCCGTACACCGACGGCACGCCAGCGTGTACGAAGTCGCCCTGCGGTTACCGCACGCCGCGGGCGATCTGGTTCGCCGCGAGGTAGAGGTGCTCGACCGGCTGACGCAGGATCCGGAGCGCCCCTACGTCGTGGTGCTCGGTGGTTCCAAGGTCTCCGACAAGCTTCCGGTGATCCGAGCCCTGTTGCCCAAGGTCGACCGGCTGCTGATCGGTGGCGGGATGTGTTTCACGTTTTTGGTAGCCCAAGGCCACGACGTGGGTGGTTCGTTACTGGAGGAAGACCAGATCGAGACCTGCCGTGGGCTCCTCGAGGAGGCCGGCGGTCGGATCGTCCTGCCCGTCGACATCGTGGTCGCACAAGCACTGGTCGCCGACGCCCAACTGCAGGTTGTCTCAGCCCAACAGATCCCCGGGGACCGCAAGGGGCTTGACATCGGTCCGCACACCGTCCTGGCCTTTACCGAGCACCTGAGACAGGCCCAGACCGTCTTCTGGAACGGGCCGATGGGTGTCTTCGAGCTGGCCCCCTTCGCCGCCGGGACCCGTGGGATCGCGCAGGCGGTGGCAGACGTGGACGGGCTGTCCGTCGTCGGGGGCGGGGACTCGGCCGCCGCCGTACGCCAGCTGGGGCTGGACGAGTCGGCGTATTCGCACATCAGTACCGGGGGCGGTGCCTCGCTGGAGTACCTCGAGGGCAAGCAGCTGCCCGGTCTCGCCGTCCTGGACGAGTCCGCCGGGCAAGCGGCCGCGCCGTGAGTCGGATCAGACGGCGCCCGTTGGTGGCGGGCAACTGGAAGATGAACCTCACCCACCTCGACGCCATTGCCCTGGTACAGAAGATCTCCTTCAGCCTGACCGAGGTCCAGCTGGAGAGGGTCGAGGTCGTCGTTGTTCCGCCGTTCATCTCGTTGCGCAGCGTGCAGACGCTGGTGGACGGCGACAAGATCGAGATCGGCTACGGCGCCCAGGACCTCTCACCGCACGCCGGAGGCGCCTACACCGGCGACATCAGTGGGCACATGCTCGCGGCGCTCAAGTGCAGCTACGTGCTGGTCGGGCACTCCGAACGCCGCGAACATCACCACGAGGACGATGACCTGGTCAACGCCAAGCTGCGGGCCGCCCGGGCGGTCGGGCTGCTGCCGATCCTCTGCCTGGGGGAAGGACTGCGGGTCCGCCAGGCGGGAGACCAGATCGCGCACTGCCTGGCTCAGCTCGACGCCGCTCTGCTCGGGCTGCAGGCTGGGGAACTCGGCGAATTCGTAGTCGCTTACGAGCCGATCTGGGCAATCGGAACGGGTGAGGTCGCCACCCCACAGGACGCACAGGAAGTCTGCGGTGCCTTGCGGACGCGCCTGAAACAGACGTACGGACCCGAGGTGGCAGCTGCCACGCGTATCCTTTACGGCGGTTCGGTCAAGGCGGACAACGCCGCGGGCATCTTCGCCCAGCCGGACGTCGACGGGGGGCTCGTCGGTGGAGCCAGCGTGCTGGCCGAGGACTTTGCGACGATCTGCCGGGCCGCCGCTGACGACTGACCAGTCAGTGGCGGGCGATCCCCGACGCCATCCCGGATCCGATGGAAGGCAGGTATGACCACCAGGGCAGCGCCCTCGCGCGTCGCTTCCGGTTGGCTCGCCACACTGCTTTCGACGATGCTGCTGCTCAGCGCCTGCTCCGCGGGAGGCCCGGAGATCCAGGCGGTAGCCAGCACCGCCGAGGCGACCCAGGACGCCGCGGTGGAGGGGACGCGGGCGCCATCGGTCGAGGGCGGCGGAACTCTGCGGGCGGTCGCCCCGGCCGTCGACAGTCTCGATCCAGCCCGCTCGTACTTGCCGTGGGTCTGGAACCTGATGCGCCTCTACACGCGCACGTTGGTCACCTATGATTCCGCGGCTGGTGCTGCCGGGTCCGAGCTGGTCCCGGATCTGGCCACCGGGCTGGGTGTGCCGTCGGACAACAACCAGACCTGGACCTACACCTTGCGCCCGGGTACGGCGTTCGAGAACGGGCGGCCGATCACCGCCGATGACGTCAAGTACGGGATCGAACGATCCTTCGCCTCAGAGGTGATCGTCGGGGGACCGCTGTACGTCGTGTCGCTGCTCGATGATCCCGAAGCCCCCTACCCCGGCCCCTACTTTGTCCCGGAGGAAGGCGATCCGGCTCCGAGTCTGGCTCGCGTGGAGACTCCTGATCCGTCGACGATCGTGTTCCGGCTCAATCGGCCCTATGCCGCCTTCGATCAGGTACTGGCCCTGCCATCGTCCAGTCCGGTACCGAGGGAGGCCGACACCCGCGCGGACTACGGGGAGGCGCCGCTGTCCTCCGGTCCGTACCGGGTGTCTTCGATCGACCCGATCACCGGGCTCGTATTGGAGCGCAACCCAGCGTGGGACCCGGCCACCGACGACGTACGTACCGCTCGCCCCGATCGGGTGGAGGTGCGCACCGGCTTGGCCGCGTTCGAGCGGGACCAGCGGATCCTCGGGGGGTCGGCCGACTTGGATCTCGGCGGGGGTGTGGCACCGGAGTCGCTCGAACGCGTTCTGGGGGAGCCGGACATCGCAGCCAGGACGGACCAGATCGCCACCGGTGCACTCCAACTGTTGGCGATGCCGGCGACCGTCGCGCCCTTCGACAATCCAGCGTGCCGATTGGCAGTGGCCGCTGCGGTGGATGTGGCCGCCATCCAGCAGGCGCTCGGCGGCGCGTCGCTGGCCCAGCCGACCCGCGGCTTGTGGCCCAGCATCGTCGCCGGGAACATGCCGGCCGTCAGTACTGCGCCGGCTGGCGACGTAGGTGAGGCACGTCGTCAGCTGTCGGCCTGCGGCCTCCCCGCCGGGTTCAGCACGACCATCGCTGCCCCCAACCAGGCAGCTGCCCTGGCCGTTGCTGACGTGATCCGAGTGAACCTGCGGGCGGTGGGCATCGACGCGACCGTCCAGGGTCTGGACCCGGCGACCTTCTACACCTCCGACATCGGCTCACCGGCCACGGTCGCAGCAAACGGATATGGCATCCTGCTCACCCGCTGGAGCGCCGACTTCCCCGATCCAGCGTCTTTTCTTGGTCCGCTGGTCGACGGTCGGGAGATCACCGCGGCCGGCAATACGAATCTGGCCGAGTTGAACGATCCGGCCATCAACGGTCTGGTCGATTCGGCGTACGCCGCAGCCGATGACCCCTCTGCGCTGGCCGTATGGGAGACCGTGGCCCAGACGGTGACGGGCAGCGGCTCCTACGTACCGGTCGTGGAGGAGCGAACCGTCCTGCTCGTCGGGGAGCGACTGCACAACGCGGTCGTGCACTGGGCCTATGCCGGCTACGACCTGGCCACGGTCGCGGTCCGCTGACCAAGGCTGACGGGCGCTGGGACGGGTCTCGTGACCACTGACTACGCTGGACCCTCGTGAAGCTTCTACTGACGATCGTGCTGGTCATCACCAGCCTTCTCCTGATCGTCCTCATTCTCCTGCACCGTGGGCGCGGCGGAGGCCTGTCCTCGATGTTCGGCGGCGCAGCGAGTGCATCCCTGTCCGGATCGACTGTGGTCGAGAAGAACCTGAACCGGCTGACGGTTTTTGTGGCGATCGCCTGGAGCGCCTCGATCATCGCGCTGGGCATCCTGTTGAAGGTTCCGCAGGGGCCTGCGGCCTGACCCCTTTTTCCTGCAGCCGGCTCAGGCGTAGGTTCTGCCGACCGTCGGCCATAGGATCGCTCAAGTAGCTCTTCAACGAAGGAGTACACGTACGTGGCCGGTGGTAGTGCGATCCGTGGAAGTCGGGTCGGATCGGGACCGATGGGAGAAGCCGAACGGGGTGAGTCCGCCCCGCGTACCAGAGTGCCCTTCTGGTGTGCCAACGGACATGAGTCCCGTCCCGCTTTCGCCCACGACGCGGCGATCCCGGACAGCTGGGACTGTGCCCGCTGCGGCCTGCCCGCCGGCCGGGAGCAGACCGCACCTCCTCCGGCACCACGCAACGAGCCGTACAAGACCCACCTCGCCTACGTCCGTGAACGCCGATCCGACGAGGACGGCGAGGCAATCCTGCAAGAGGCGCTGAACAAGCTCCGCGAGCGGCGCGGCGGCTGAGCGGCTAACGGCCAGGCGGAGCCCAGAGCGCATCGTGGCTGGGTGAGGGATGACCGCTGCTGGGATCAGTCCGGCCGATGTCGGCCATCGGGTGGTCGTACGGCGTCGACTCCCGGGACAGACCGGTCCCACTGGTGGACAGGCCTACACCGATGTGCTGGGGATCGTGGAGCACTGTGACGCGATCACCGTTTCGATCCGGCGCTCGGACGACACACTGACCGAGATGTTGATCGTCGATGTTGCTCTGGCAAAGCGCATCCCGCCGCCCCCAGTCCGCCGCCGGCCCTGACTTTCTGCGTAGTTCAGGCTGTGGGCAGGCGGAGTAACTCGGCCGGCAGGCCAGTCGCGGCAGCACGATCGAGCAGCAACATCGTGCGTACCCGTCCGATCGCCCCGGCGGCGGGAATCTGCACCGGCCCCGCCCCGCTGACTGCCAGTCCGACCGCAGCGGCCTTGCCCGCTCCCGCCGCGACGAGCCACACCTCCGAGGCGGACCCGATGGCCGAGAAGGTGAGGCTGATCCGCACTGGAGGCGGCTTGGGAGAGCCGTGGACGGCGACGACGCTGCGAGTCTCGTAGGCCGCCGGCGCGCCCGGAAAGATCGAGGCGACGTGACCGTCCTCGCCGATCCCGAGCATGCAGACGTCGAAGCGGGGAACGGAACCGTGGTCCTCCGGGCGCGCGCTGGCGGCCAGCTGATCGGCGTACCACTCGGCCCCGTCCTCGGGTTCGCCGGCGAAGCGTCCCTCGTCTGCCGGCATCGGGTGAACGCGGTCCGGTGCCAGCAAAACGTGGTCGAGCAGGGCCTCCCGTGCCTGTAGTTCGTTGCGTTCCGGGTCATCTGCCGGAATGAAACGTTCGTCACCCCACCACACGTCGACCCGGTCCCACTGCACCGCGTCACGGGCGGGGCTGTTCCGGAGGGACCCCAGGACCGCAATGCAGATGCCACCCCCGGTCAGGGCGAGGCTGGCCCAACCGCGGGCGCTCTGCGCGTCGACCAGCTTCGTGATCAAGCGAGCGGCCACGGCATCGGCGAGCAGATCGGGAGACGCGTGAACCACCACCTCGGGGGAGCGGCTCATTCCTTGCTGCGCCTAGCAGCTTTTGCCCCGGTCCGCTTCCGCCTCTGTGCGCTGTCCCCGGCAGCAGCCGGGTCCTCCCAGATGAGAGAACGCGTCGGCGCACGGTCACCCAGCTCGCGCGTTCCGGTAGCCGAGGCCAGGGCCTCGCAATACAGCTCGTCCGCGTCCAGGCGCCGGAGTTCCTCTCCGAGCAACTCCCCGATCTCGCGCTCGGCCAGAGCGGCCGTGCTGTCCGGGCGACCAGCCCGGCTGACCACTCCTACGCCGTCACGATGGCGGATGTAGATCGGGTCCGCGCCGTCCAGGTCCACCCGTACGCCGCTGATTCCCGCGGCGTCGGGCTGCCCGCCCTGCTCGGGGTCGTGGGGCTCGGAGCCGACAACCTTGACACTCGTGAAGAGCCGGCTGGACAGCCAGCCCGCCAGCAGAGCAGCCGAAGCGCTGTCGGGGTGGCCGTAGACCTGACCGCCGATCACAGCCACGGTCGCCCTTCCGGGACCGGCTGCAGAGTCGACCGCGGCGGCCATCATCGAGCGCCAGGACGTGATCCGGGTCCAGGAGAGATCGGTGTCCCCGGGCGCGTAGTCGGCCGCCCTGGCCCGTAGCGCGGTCAGCGGGTTGTCGTGCACGGCGCAGTCGGTGACTCGGCGCTCGGCCAGGACGCCGAGGCCGTCGGTGGCCAGCCGCTCCGGAGCCCTTCCCGGCCACCAGGTCACCACGGGCGCGTCCGGGGCCAGCAGCGGCAGGACGACGGACTCGGCGTGCAGAGCCAGCCGGCCGTACATGCGTAGTTGGACGGCCTCACCGGGGCCGAGCCGCCCCCCGACGCTCACCTCGGCATCCAGCCGTGGGGTGGGGGCGGTGTTCTCGCGGCGGACCACCATCACCAGCCGACAGGGATGCATCGCAGCTGCGGTGGTCGCGGCCTTCTCGGCTATCTCCACCTGCTTCTCCTCGGCCACCACGACGAACGTCAACGCCAACCCGGAGGTGACCGCCGCGCCGTTGCGTCGGGCGGCACCGAGTGCCTTGACCACCTCGGTCCCGGTGGTGTCCCAAAGCGTGCTCACGGCCGCCTCCCCTCACTCACGGCCGCCTCTGTGATTCCCGTCGGCGAAGCGCCGTTCGCTCCGCTCCTCGCTCGTTCCTCGCTGCGATGCTCACTCACGGCCGCCTCCAGGCACGTCCGTCGGAGGCGAGCATCTCGTCGGCCTCGGTGGGACCCCATTCGCCGGAGCGATAATGCGCCGGTTCCTGACCGGCCCAGAAGTCCTCCAGCGGGTCGATGACCGCCCAGGATGCCTCTACTTCCTCGTGCCGGGGGAACAGCGTCGCGTCGCCGATGAGGACGTCGAGCAACAACCGTTCGTAGGCCTCCGGACTGGCCTCGGTGAACGCCGTCCCGTAGAGGAAGTCCATCGCGACATCGCGCACCTCCATGACAGTGCCGGGCACTTTGGACCCGAACTTCAGGGTGACTCCTTCGTCGGGCTGGACCCGGACCACCAACTGGTTCTGACCGAGCGATTCGGTGTCGCTGGCAGTGAAGGGCACATGCGGGGCAGGTCGAAAGGTCAGGGCGATCTCGGTGACCCGACGCGGCAGCCGTTTGCCGGCCCTGAGGTAGAACGGGACCCCGGCCCACCGCCGGGTCTGGACGCCGAGTCGCAACGCGACGTAGGTCTCGGTCGTCGAGTCATCAGGAACCTTGTCCTCCTGGACATAGCCCGGAACCCGTTGCCCGGCAAGCCATCCCTGGGTGTACTGCCCGCGGATCGCATAGCGAGGCAAGTCCTCGGGCAGCGAGATCGCGCGCAGGACCTTGAGCTTCTCGATCCGGATTGCGTCGGGGGTGTACTCCACCGGCTCTTCCATCGCGGTCAGAGCCAGCAGCTGCAGGATGTGGTTCTGTACGACATCGCGCGCCGTGCCGGTCGCGTCGTAGAAGTCCGCCCGCGACCCGATTCCCACATCCTCGGCCATGGTGATCTGCACCGAGTCGACGTGGTGGGAATTCCACACCGGCTCGAACAGGGTGTTCGCAAAGCGCAGTGCCAGGAGGTTCTGGACGGTCTCCTTGCCCAGGTAGTGGTCGATCCGGAACACGTCCTGGGCGGTGAAGACCGAGTCGACCAGTTCGTTGAGTTCCCGGCTGGATGCCAGATCGTGGCCGAACGGCTTCTCGACGACGACCCGACGCCAATAGCCGGTGATCGAGTCGTCGATGTTGTCGGCCATCCCGGTGCGTTGCATCTGTTTGAGCACCACCGG
>JALZIL010000382.1 GCA_030860305.1 Actinomycetota bacterium | reverse complement strand
CCTTGGCACCGGCTTTGGCTAGTCGCGGCTGGCTTCCGCGCCGAGTCCGCTATTCGCTCCGG
Source organism: Actinomycetota bacterium (assembly GCA_030860305.1). The sequence continues at coordinate 3,103 of JALZIL010000382.1, read as the reverse complement.
TGACGATCACCGTGCGCCCGTGCTGATCGCCGACGTCTGCCGCCGTCCATCTGGTCATGCCGCCTACCCTCCGCCGCAACCCTAGGACTGCATCAGGGCAACGGTAAGCAGACCGGCGGCGCCGAGCGAGCCCACCGCGCGTAGGTGGTTCCACCTCGTCCAACTCGCGGCGTAGCCGGTCCAGCGGCCAGCAGCATCTGGCGCCTCGGCCTTGACCCGTTCCAGCGCCAGGTTCATCGGTACGTGCCGTGCGAGCGTCACGCCGAAGGCGCCAACAACGTAGAATGCTGATCCGGCGAGTACCCAGCCGAGGCCGGGATCGCCCCAGTTGGCCATCGCCCTGACCATGAGCACGAGGCAGGCCAGCGCAGTCCCGAACAGCGCCGCCATGAGCAGCGGGTGCGAGGCCGTACGGTTGATCGACTGCATCGCCGTCAGTCCCTGAGCCGGCGGCAACCGGGTGAGGCCGGCCATCACGAAGGTCGAGAACGCGAAGAACACGCCGGCCATCAGTCCACTTCCAAGAGCTGCGACCCACGCGGCTACGGCCGTCACTGTGTCCATCGCTTCTCCGCGGAGAACGTTGCGCCGTGGGTGCTCATCGTTGACCCGCCATTTCCCCGGCCCAGACGCCGGTTGCGGCGGTCTCCCGGGCGTAGTCACCGAAGTCCCGAGGTTCGCGGCCCAGCGCCCGTTGGACGCCGTCGGTGAGACTCGCGTTTCGCCCGTCCATGACATCGGTGAACAGATAGGCCACCAGGGAGATGAGCTCTTCGTTCTCACCCGCTTCGGTCATCCCCGCGGTGAACTGCTCGACGGTGATCGGCACGTACCGGATGTCGCGGCCCGACGCCTGAGCGATCTCCTCGACCGCCTCGGCGAAGGTGAGCAGCCTCGGGCCGGTCAACTCGAAGACCTGACCCGCATACCCATCCTGGGTCAGCGCCGCGACGGCCACCTCGGCGATGTCATCAGCGTCGACGAACGGTTCCGCAATGCCATCCGTGGGCAGCGCGACCTCGCCGGCCTGCACCGGGGCGAGGAAGAAGTTCTCACTGAAGTTCTGGTTGAACCAGCTGCACCGTACGACGGTCCATTCCGCGCCGGACTCCCGTAGCGCGTGTTCACTGCGCAGGGCATCCTCTTCACCGCGACCGGCCAGCAGAACCAGCCGCCGCGTACCGACGTCCAGGGCCACCTCGGCGAATGCGGCGATGGCCTCTGGGGCGGTGGGTACCCCGAGATCCGGAAAGTAGGAGACGTAGGCCGCAGACGTCCCGGCCAGTGCCGGACGCCAAGTAGCTCGGTCCGCCCAATCGAAGGGCGGCTGGCCGGTGCGCGATCCGACGCGTGCCGGCACGCCTCGTGCCCGGAGTCGATGTGCCACTCGGCGCCCGGTCTTGCCGGTGGCACCGCCAGTTACCAGGATGGTGCCCTGGGTGGTTCCGCGCTGTGCGTTCATGGTTGTCCGTCCTGACGTTGGTGGTTGCAGTACGTCCAGGCTGGCGCGTGTCCCCCGGACTTGCTATGGCCGACCGTCGCCGCTTTATGCTGGGTCGTCCAGGTGCTTTAGTGACTGGGTACCTGATGCATACTGAGCCGATGGGGCCGATCGACCAGAGCGCGCCTACGGACGCGCTGGGTGAGGCTTTGCACTTCCTGCGGATGAGTGGCGCCTTCTACGGACTGTCCGAACTCAGCGCGCCGTGGGGATTCACGATGCCGCCGATGCCGGGATATCTGTGGTTTCACGTGGTCACCTCGGGTTCGGCCCGGCTGGAGACCGACGACCGGCCCGGCGTTGCCGGTGCTCGGTCACTTACTCCAGGAGACCTGGCGCTGGTCCCTCGTGGGGAGGGCCATGTGATGCGCAGTGACCCGGGCGTACCGGCCCCAGGAATCCTGGATCTGGAGCGGGAGGCGATCAGCGACCGCTACGAAGTCCTTACCTACGGCGGTGGCGGGGCCCGGACCACCCTGCTCTGCGGGGCGGTTCGCTTCGACCATCCTGCCGCACGCAACCTGGTCGAGGCTCTGCCGGCGATGATTCACCTGGAGAGGTCCGACTCGCCGTACCCCGATCGGATGCACAGCACGCTCGCCCTGCTGGCCGCCGAGGCGAAGGAGATGCGGCCCGGCGGCGAGGCGGTGATCACCAGGCTGGCCGACATCCTGGTGATCCAGGCCATCCGGAGCTGGATCGAGACCGACCCGGCGGCCCGTACCGGTTGGTTGGGCGCGTTGGCCGATCAGCAAATCGGGCGCGCGATATCCCTGATCCATCGCGATCCGGCTCGGGAGTGGACGGTGGCTTCGTTGGCCGACGAACTCGCGATGTCCCGCTCGGCCTTCGCCGCCCGCTTCACCGAACTGGTCGGCGAGCCCGCGATGCGCTACGTCACCCGATGGCGGATGAACGTCGCCCTGGACGCTCTCCAGGACGACGGCGCCACCATCGCCGAACTCGCCGGCAGACTCGGCTACCGCTCCGATGCCGCGTTCGCCCGAGCGTTCAAGCGGGTCACCGGCCGCTCGCCGGGAGCGGTCAACGGCCGTCGTACGGAGAATCGATTCGTTCACGCAGGGCGTACGCCGATGCCGGCCGTCGACGGTAGGTTCCGACCGTGACCACGACCGCCGGCCGGGGCACGGGGCGAGCGCGGATGCAGGCCATCACCGAACGGGCCACCGTGACCCCGCTCGAGCTGTTCTTCGACCTGGTCTTCGTCTTCGCGCTGACCCAGGTGACCGCGCTGATGGCCGACCAGCCCAGTGCGGTGGGCGTCCTGCGCGGGATGCTGATCCTCTCGGTGCTGTGGTGGTGCTGGGTCGGGTATGCCTGGCTCGGCAACGTCGTACGCGCCGACGAGGGGGTCATCCGGCTGGCGATGTTCGGCGCGATGGCTGCGATGTTCGTGATCGCGCTGACCATCCCGGAGTCCTTCGACGACCTGCCCGGTGGGCTGCCCGGTCCGGTGGTGTTCGCCGTCGGGTACTTCGTCGTACGGGTGGCTCATCTCTTGTTGTTCCTGGCGGTCAGCCGGGACGACCCGCAGCTTCGGCGCCAGGTCCTGCGCTTCGCCCCCTCGGTGGTCCTGGGTAC
>JALZIL010000352.1 GCA_030860305.1 Actinomycetota bacterium | reverse complement strand
GGCCAGTGACCATCAGGACCTCGGTGAGCCCGGCGCGGACGGCCTCCTCGACGATGTACTGCAGTGCCGGCTTGTCCACGACCGGCAACAGCTCCTTGGGCACGGCCTTGGTGGCCGGGAGGAAGCGGGTACCCAGACCCGCGACGGGAATCACTACCTTGCACGTACGCGGTTGCGTCCTGGAGGCCTGAGTCATCTATCGCAGCTTATCTAGGGTGAGCGCATGACCCCGGCAGCAGACACCTCCGGCTCCAGTGATCCCTCCCTGACCGACGTCAGGCTGACCCCCGTCGCAGTGCAGAAGGAGGGCTGGCGGACCCGGCTGTTGGCGGCCCGCGCCGAGCGGTCCGAGGAGGATCGGGTCGTGGCCACCAGAGCCCTGCAGGCGCATCTGCTGGCCGCTGTGGCAGATGCCGGCTGGTCGACGATCTCCGCGTACGTGCCCTTCGGCGACGAGCCCGGATCGGCCGAGACGCTCGTACTGCTCCAAGACGCCGGGGTACGGATCCTGCTGCCACGCACTGGTCAGGAGGATTTGACCTGGGCCGTATATGACGGGACGTTCCGACCTGGACGGCTGGGGATTCCTGAACCCACTGGTGAGGAACTCGGCCTGGACGGATTGACCGAGGCTGAGGCGGTCCTTGCTCCGGCACTTGCGGTGGACCGCAACGGCACCCGGATCGGGTACGGGCGCGGCTACTACGACCGGGCGCTGTCGCGGCTGCCCGCCGACCGACCGGTGCTGGCGATCGTGTACGACGACGAACTCCTTGACTTGCTGCCTTGCGCGGGCTACGACCGACCGGTCACGCACACCGTCACACCGCTGCTGGGCACCCGCCCGATCCCGCCGCCTTCAGGCTGACACGGCCCAACCGCCGCGCCCAGCCGGAGAACTTGGCGGTTTCCGTGGAAACCGCCAAGAGCCAGCACCACCCTTGGCGGTTTGCGTGGAAACCGCCAAGAGGCGGCGCCTATAGCCGGTCACGAACGACACATGGCGTCGAGAAACGCGTCGTTCGCGACCGGTTACGGACCTTATGCGGCGGAGGAGGCCCGGGAGTGAGTCCGCACGAGGGCCGCGCCGGCGGCAGCGAAGCCGACCGCGGTGAGCGACCAGGCCGCCGCGTCGAGCAGCCCGTTCGGCACCACGACCGCGAAGATCAGGTGCAACGGCTGCGACACGATCAGCACCAACGCCGCCCAGGCCGGCACCAGCCGTCCCTTCCACAGCGCGACGCCAAGCAACACCGTGCCCAGGATGTGCCCGATCACGAACAGCATGAGCGCGATGGCAGTGGAGGGATGAGCGGCCATCTGGTCGAGGATCTGCGTGGTCGTGGCGTTGTCCACACCGGTTTCAGCGGCGGCCAGGGCCGCTGCGTCGGAGGGCAGTACGCCGAAGAACAGGGAGCTGTAGCCGGTGACAGCGAGCACCGCGCCGATCGTCCCGAGCACCGGCGCACCGCGCACGGCCATCGAGCTGACCACGAGCACGCCGATCACGAGGGTGAGCGAGGCGATGAAGCTGAGCCAGAGCACCGTGCTCTGAGCGGACTGATTGGCAGCGACATCGGCAACGATGCCTGCGTTGTCCTCGGCGGTCTTATACGGGAGTACGGCACGAATTCCGGCGATCGCTAGCGGACCGATCGGGGCAATCACGGCTAGGGCCGTCAGGCGAAGTCGCCGTCCTCCGTCCTGAGTTCGCGCAGCTGGGGTCTCGGTTGTCGCTGTCATGCTGGTCTCCTGTGAGAACGGGGCCGAAGCGGAGCGCGTCGGCACTACCCGGTCAGCGTCGGGCCTCCAGCACCCGCGCCCCAGAGGCAGCAGACCTCCGGAACCGGGCGTTTTCCCGATCGACCCGGGAGAAACGACCCAGGACAAATCGGCCACTGCCGAGCACGATGTGCCCGTGAGCCCGAATGCGGTACCGGTGAAAGCGGTGCCCGTGCGCGAGGAGCCTGCGCCTCTGGCCGCAGACCCAGGTTCGGGGGGCAAGCCGACGGCCGTGAGCGCGGACCCGTACGGCCGGAGCAGGCGCCGCAGAATGTTGGCATTCGGGCTGTTTGCTGTCGCGATCCTCGAGGTGGCGGTCGCCTTTGTCGGATCCGTTGCGGTCGGCTTCGACCTCGACGACGCCGTGGAATCCTTTGTCGTCACGAACTGCGCGATGGGTCTGGCCTTTCCGATCTCCGGTGTTCTCATCGCCTGGCACCGGCCGCGAAACCCGATCGGCTGGTTGCTGTTGGCCGCTGGTA
>JALZIL010000350.1 GCA_030860305.1 Actinomycetota bacterium | reverse complement strand
AGCGGTCCGACCGTCCAACCGCGCCGAGACGTGGTCCTGGGCGACGGACTCGGCGTAGGCAGGTCCGAACTGCGCGTTCATCTGGTCCCAGAACTCGGTCATCCGCACCTCCCCGAGACTACGAGGGGCATGACACGATCAAGCGCATGGACATCGCCGGGACGGACAACCTGTGGTGGCAACTCGTCACTGCCATTGTCTTGCTCGGCGCTCTGGTCTTCCTAATCCTGGCCTACCGCAGGCGCAACGACCGGGACTGATCGCTCCCTGCGGGCGACAAAGCATCGACTACAGCCCCATGCTGCGGCCGATGATCTCCTTCATGATCTCGTTGGTGCCGCCGTAGATGGACTGCACCCGGCTGTCCCGCCAGGCCTTCGAGATGGGGTACTCGCTCATGTACCCGTATCCCCCGTGCAATTGCAGACAGGCGTCGGCCACGGTGTTCTGCAGGTCAGTCGTCCAGTACTTCGCCATGGCAGCGTCGATGGCGCTCAGTTCGCCGGCGTTGTGCGCGACCACGCACCGGTCCACGAACACCCTGGCGATCTGGGTCTGGGTAGCCAGATCGGCAAGGGTGAATCTGCTGTTCTGGAAGCTGCCGATCGGGTGCCCAAAGGCTGTGCGGCTCTTGACGTAGTCCAAGGTGGTCTCGATCATCCGCTCACAGCCGGCCACGGCCAGGACGGCAATGGAGAGTCGCTCCTGCGGAAGCTTCTCCATGAGGTGGACGAAGCCGCTGTTCTCCCTGCCGATCAGGTTCTCAGCCGGTAGCCGTACGTCGTCGAAGAACAACTCGGCGGTGTCCTGGGCCTTGAGGCCGACCTTGTCCAGGTTGCGACCGCGTTCGAAGCCTGGCATTCCCCGCTCGACGGCGAGCAGTGAGATACCTTGCGCCCCAGATCTGGCCGGATCTGTGTGCGCGACGACTATGACCAGATCGGACAGGATCCCGTTCGTGATGAAGGTCTTCGACCCATTCAGGAGGTAGTCGGTCCCGTCCCGACGGGCCGTCGTCCTGATGCCCTGCAGGTCACTGCCTGCCGAGGGCTCGCTCATCGCGATCGCGGTGATGATCTCGCCCGAGCAGAATCCGGGTAGCCACCGCTGCTTCTGCTCCTCGGTGGTCAGGCTCGTCAGGTACGGAGCGACGACGTCGTTGTGCACACCGAAACCGACCCCGCTCGCGCCGATCCGGACGAGCTCCTCTCCGACGACCGCGTTGTACCGGAAATCTCGTACGCCCCCGCCGCCGTAGGCAGCGTCGACGTCGGTCCCGAGCAGTCCCTGCTGGCCGGCCTGTGTCCAGATGTCCCGGTCGACGATCCCGTCTGATTCCCATTGATCGTGGAAGGGCACGACGTGCCTGGCCAGAAAGCCGCGGGTCATCTTCCGGAAAGCGGTGTGCTCGGCCTCGTACAACGTGCTTTTCATACCTCGAGTGTGCCAGCGGCCGACCCGTTCCTACCGTCGGGTAACCGTCGGCTAGCACTAAGTAGGCGGCCTGGGTGACCATCCACGCGGCGCAGAGCTGTCTGGAGTGCCGACAACCGTCTGCCCGGAGTTGTCACCGTGCGGTGGGCCGACCTGCGGGTACGGCAGCGTTCCCGGAGGACCGCCGTAGGCCTCGCCCGACGACGTGCCGTAGCTCCCCCCGTACGAGTCGTGCGGATACGCCACGCCGGAGTATGTGTCACCGTACGTGCCCTCCGGCGTGCCGTAGTACGAGCCGTACCCGTCGCCTTGGCCTGAGTCGTAGTAGCCGCTCCCCTGCCCGTAGCCCTGCTCGGGCACCCAGGTCCCGTACTCGTCGTACCGCCCCGGCTGTCCCTGCCCTTCGTGGGTGGCCGACGCTGCCTCAGCGGTCCCGGCGGACGTGGCGGATCGACGCCGGCCCAGAAGAAGGACGGTCACGAGGGCGGCCACGAGGAGCAAGCCGAGGCCACCGAGCGCCCATATCCACCAAGCGATGCCGGAGTCCGAGGCAGTACCGGCCTCGCCATTGGCGATAGCACTGGCCCGTGCGGTCAGGGTGTTGTCGGCGTCCGGGCGCAACTGCGTCCAGACGACAGTGTTGCCCTGGATCGTGCCGTTGGACTCGATGACCGCCCCGGGAAAGGTCATCGACACCATTGCGGTGAAGCTGTTGTCGGTCGGCACCGTGTCGGGGCCGGCGAGATTGAAATCCAGACTGGCATCGAGAAGGTACTCATCGCCTTGGTGGGTGAGCGCGAACCGGGTGTTGTTGTCGGAGGACAGCGCGTCGATCTCCGAGATCGGAACTCCGCTGATGACATACCTGGTGCCCACGTAGTCGGCGTCCTCGTAGGCCTCCTTGGTGACCGACCCCTGCGAGGGGGTCAGCTCTCCGGACTGCCCGAAGATGTCCTGCCCCACCGCGAACTCACGAGCCACGGCGACGATCAACGTGCCGTCCAACGTGTCGTCCTCGCTGACGGCCAGGGTCAGGTCGTACTTGAGACAACCGCTCAACACGACGGCCAGTCCCAAGAACAAGACCGTACGCAGACCACGGCGCCGGCTGGAACGAGGCCGGGTAGGAGTCGAAGTTCTGCTCACCAACAAAGTGTGACCCTTCCCCGTGTCTTGCGCACGTGAAGGACTGGCCGACCCGTTGTCCGATCTCTGGGCGAGGATGACCAGGTGAGTTCTCTGGATCGGTTCGGACCGGCCACCCGTGCCTGGTTTCGCGGCGCGTTCGCGGCACCGACCAGCGCACAGATCGC
>JALZIL010000266.1 GCA_030860305.1 Actinomycetota bacterium | reverse complement strand
GCGACCGGACCGGGGCCGGAAGGCTGAGCGACGGCTACCAGTTGTCCCCAAGCATGAGCGCCTACCTGGGCTGCGACGCCGACATCATTCCCTGCTTCCTCGACGGGTCCGGTGCAGTCATCGACCTTGGCCGGGCCATGCGGCTGTTCACCGGCCCCGCCCGCACAGCCCTGGAGATCCGTGACCGGGGCTGTGCCTGGCCGGGCTGCGACCGGCCGCTGTCCTGGTGCGAGGCGCACCACATCCTCGGCTGGAGCAAGGGCGGGCGTACCGACCAGAACAACGGTGTGCTCCTCTGCGGCTACCACCACCGCGAGATCGAAAAAGGCGACTGGCAGGCCTTCATCCACCAAGGCCGCGCCTGGTTCCGCCCTCCAACCTGGGTCGACCGGCACCAGGCACCGATCCTCAACCCCATGCACCACCCACCACCCCGGCAATAGCCGATCAACTAGCCAGAGGGACGTGTGCCTGGGCTCCATAGCTCCCATCGGAGACGGGTCACAATGTCGGGTATGCGTTTCCGCCGGAAACGTCGTTAGCGGGATAAGCGCCGCGCGTCTCGACGTGCCCGGCTTTCGGGTTTCGGGTTCGCCGTCCGATTGAGGATCAGCAGAGTGATCGGGAGCAGCACAAGTAGCACCAAGAAGGTGTTCTGCGTGATCGCTTCTCCGGTGGACAGGCCGGCGGTATGGGTCGCCTGGAAGACCAGATGCGGTACGGACACGACAAGTTGGGCGCAGATAGGTCCGGGCGAGATTGGCAGCGCTGAGAACCTGTGGACCACCCATCTCAGGCACCCGTCCGGCCGGTGGACCGGAAGCCAGGACGGGAGCGGGTGGCCGCGATGTGACTCCGAGCGCGGCGCACCGCCTCCGGCGCCCGATCGAGGATGACGTTGAGGATCGGCGTCTGTCGCAAGGCGTCCACAGCGCTGCGAACGCTCCGGCACGCCACCGGCCATCAGATTGACCATTCCGACGTCACCGGCCGCGGCTGCGAGAGGTATCCCGTCCAGCATCACCTAAATCCGATACGGCACCGCGTAGAGAGTGTCGCGGGCAGAGAGCGAACCGTACGGCGATGCGCTGAAGTCGAGCGGCGCCGAACTCGGCGCCGATGTCGACGACCCGCCCTGGCAGGTAGGTCAAGACCTCGCATTCCGCTCATCGAAGCCGAGAACGTTCGGAACATTGGCGAGTCTCGGGCGGAGATGGCTGAGTAGGGCGTGCACCGCAGGTGTTCACGGGCCGGTGGTCCGTCGGACCGTCGCACCGATCCGCCATGCGCCGCCGACGTTGCCTCCGGTGAGACGCTCGCCCTCCTCGCCCCACATGTTCTCCTGTGTCAACCGTACGGGTCCAGCCGGGCGAGAAACTGTCCAAGCGCACGAGGGGTACCGAAGACCTGCACCTCGGCCGAGGCGGCGTGCTCGGCAATGGCAGCCCTGATTACTGGCCGGCTGCGCCTGCGCCACAGCACCATCCACCACCAGAAATCTGCACGCTCGCGAGATCGCCGTACGGCGAGCCATGCGCAGCGCACCAGCGAGAAGTCCAGTACCAGCACCGTATCTGCGGCGGCGAGACGGGTACCGAGCGAGTCGTACGGCCCGAGATCGCCGTCAATGATCCATCGGTCGGCGGCCACCAGCCGCTGTTGGGTCTCGATCCACTCCTGCCGAGGCATCGGGATCATATCTGGACCCCAGAAGTACCGGTCCAGCTCGAGGACCGGTAGCCCGAGGATGACACCGAGCCGCGCGGCTGCTGTCGACTTTCCCGCGCCACCGCGACCGAGGATGACGACATGTTGCATACCTTGAGCATCTCAGCGGTCAGCCCGGTCCACGGAGAGGTCACGTAGCCGGCCGATCAGGGCAGCGATCTCGCCGCTGCTGAAGTGTCCGAGCTGGGCACCAACGGCGATCTCGATCCGAGTCCGATCAGGAGGATCCGTAGGCCACATCCGGTCGAAGAGCCACACGTCGTCGGTGGCCGCGAGCTGACTCCGAGCGCGGCGCACCGCCTCCGGCGCCCGATCGAGGATGACGTTGAAGATCGGCGTCTGCGGCGGGTCGGGCACGATCCGGACACCGGTCAGTACGGCGAGTTCCGCGGCCAGTTCCTTCGCCTGCCGCCAGTACTGGGCCATCAGCGGCAGCTCGACGCGCAGGCCGTACAACGCATCGACGGCATAGGGCCACAGCGCGAACAGTTCCCCGCCATGCCGGATCCGCCAGACCCGCGCTAGCTCGATCACATCCTCGGGGCCGGCCAGGACGCAACCACCGATGCCGCCCAAGCCCTTGTAAAACGAGACGTACACGGTGTCGAACAGATCGGCGATCTGAGCGTGCGGGCGCTCGTAGAACGGCTGCGCCTCCCACAGCCGCGCGCCGTCCAGGTGTCGCGCGGCCCCTCGGGCACGGGCCCATTCCGTCTGGGCGATGAGTTCCTCCCAAGACGGAAGCTGTGCCCCGATCATCCGCTGCGGCAACTCCAGGACGAGCGCGGCCAGCGGTTGCGGCACCGACTCCAGGTCAGCGACGTCGATCAGCCGGTGCTCCTCGCCGACCGTTTGGCCGACCAGTCCGTGCAGGTGCTCGTACGCGCGTTCCTCGTGTCGCTCCAGGTGGCAGAGCGGGTGGAACGCGACCGTGCGGGAATCCCGCCGCTCGGCGTGGATGCGTAGCGCGATCTGCTGGGCCATCGTCCCGGTCGGCATGAACACCGCGGCCGGCTTGCCCAGGAGGGCCGCGACCTCGTGCTCGACGGCTGTGACCGCACCACCCGCGCCGTACACGTCTGCCTCGATCGTCATCGCGCCCCACCGCCGCATCGTGGCCGCGGCGTTCCGGTTCTGCGGCGCGTACAAGGACAGGCTGCGCGAGCAGCCGGCCCGCAGCCGATCGTCCGCGGTCACCGACTCATCCTGGCATCGGGGCGCGTAGGCCGGCTCGCGCTCCGGCAGCCCGGCAGCATCCCCGCAGGCTGACCCCTCTCGGCCCCTAGACTCGAAGCGGTGCCGCGATTCATCCATCTCAACGGTCCCCCCGGTATCGGCAAGTCAACCCTCGCGCGGTTCTACGTCGATGACCATCCCGGCGTGCTCAATCTCGACATCGACGGCGTCCGAGGGATGATCGGCGGCTGGCAGGACCGATTCGAGGAGACCGGCGAGATCGCCCGACCGATCGCCCTCGGCATGGCGCACACCCACCTGAGTGAAGGTCGTGACGTCGTCATGCCCCAGTACCTAGGACGACTGAGCGAGATCGACCGCTTCGAAGCCGTCGCAGTCGACACCGGCGCCGCGTTCGTCGAGGTCGTCCTGATGGACACAAAGGAGCGGTCGATCCAGCGTTTCACCGACCGCGGAGACGACGACACACTGGCATGGCATCGACAGGTACGGGACATCGTGAATCGCGCCGGAGGGGCGGCATTACTCGCGGACATGTACGACCAACTCGCCGAGGTGATCCGTACGCGGACGAACGCGGTCGTCGTACCCAGCGTTGCTGGCGCGGTTCGTCAGACCTACGAGGCGGTGGCCGCGGTCCTCGACGATGAGTCCGGCGCCCGCGCGGGTGGCGCGGCCGACTGGAACTAGCGCACAAGAGGATGCGACCCGACCACGGCCAGAACTGGTGGCAGGCTGTCGGGCATGAGTGGATCGGATCCGAAGGCGGATCTGCACCGTTATCTGCAGGCCGCCCGCGAGGCTCTGCTCTGGAAGCTCGACGGGCTCTCGGAGTACGACATCCGCCGCCCGATGACGCCGACCGGCACCAATCTGTTGGGCCTGATCAAGCACGTGGCCAGCGTCGAGGCTGGGTATTTCGGTGACACCTTCGGCCGCGCGTTCGACGAGCCGCTTCCCTGGATCGAGGACGACGCCGAACCGAATGCGGACATGTGGGCTACCGCCGATGAATCGCGCGAGGAGATCGTCGGGCTCTACCAGCGGGTGTGGGCGCACTCGGACGCCACGATCGACACGCTGGCGCTGGACGCGATCGGCCACGTGCCATGGTGGCCGGAAGAACACAGCGCAGTGACTCTGCACCGGACCCTGATCCACATGATCGCCGAGACCGACCGGCACGCCGGGCACGCAGATATCGTCCGGGAGCTGATCGACGGCGCCGCCGGCCTGAAGGAGGGCAACGACAACCTGGCGGCGGGGCGACCAGGCGTGGTGGGAGAACTATCGGAGCCAACTGGAGCGCTCGGCGCAGGAAGCCGGCCGGGACGGCGACGTCCCACTGCGTTCCCAATAGAGCGCGCTCACCCCGGACGCCGCGCAAAGAACACGAATTCTCGGCCCGGCCGGTCGGGCGCTCCGCGCACTTCGTCGACGGCATACCCATGCGCGATCAGCGCCGCCTCCACCTCGTCACGCTGCCGGAAGCGCAGCGTCGAGTCCGATGTCAACACCTCCCCGTCGGAGGCGAACACCACCGTCGAACGGAAGCTCACCAA
>JALZIL010000254.1 GCA_030860305.1 Actinomycetota bacterium | reverse complement strand
ATCGAAGGAGCGGTCGACCGCTATGTCGCGATGACCCGAGCGACCCAGCAACTCGTCATCCTCACGAGCTCCTGACGTCGGCCAAGACAACGCGATCGACGCCTGACAATCATCAGGATCGCCACCGGAGTTCAACGGGACGCGCCGCGTCACCGGGCGGCACAGGGAGTCATGTAACCTGTTGCAACGCAATGCGCCCGGCACATCTGTACCGTCCAGCACGTCCCGATGTGGTCTTGCGATGACCAGGTCATCGGTTCGATTCCGTCAGGCGGCTCCACCCGTCCCAGTCTTCTGAATTCCGGTCTCACCCCACGAGGTTGGGACCGCATCTTCGCTACCGGGTCCGCACGGCGCCGACTGGCCCATAGGGTCGGGGCTCACGGAACCAGTCAATGCGCCTTGCCGGAGCACGATGGAGTACCGCGATTCCCCGCCTGGTACCGCCCAGCAGGAAGCTAGCGACAGAAGGAGTGCGCGTGCTCATCGGAGTGCCCCGTGAGACCCGCCCAGGGGAGACGCGAGTCGCAGCCACGCCGGCGACCGTGACCCAGTTGCGGGCACTGGGCTACGAGGTCGTCGTGGAGACCGGTGCCGGCTTGGCCAGTAGTTTCCTCGACGACGAATACGCGGTGGCGGGCGCACGAGTCGGCGCGGCCGACGAGGCTTGGCACAGCGACGTGGTGCTGCATGTGGCCAAGCCGTCCACTGCCGAAATCACCCGGCTTCGCGACGGCGCCGTCCTGGTGAGCCTGCTGGCTCCAGCCCTGGACCCGGCGCTGGTCGAGGCGCTGGCCTCCCGGCCGATCACAGCCCTCGCGATGGACGCCGTGCCGCGGATCTCGCGCGCGCAGTCCTTGGACGTCCTGAGCTCCATGGCCAACATCGGCGGCTACCGGGCCGTGATCGAGGCGGCGCACCGGTTCGGACGCTTCTTCACCGGGCAGGTGACGGCAGCTGGCAAGGTGCCTCCGGCCAAAGTTTTCGTTGTTGGCGCCGGCGTCGCGGGCCTGTCCGCCATCGGTGCCGCTAGCAATCTTGGAGCCATAGTGCGGGCAAGCGACGTCAGGCCTGAGGTGGCTGAGCAGGTCCGCTCGCTGGGCGGCGAGTACGTGGCCGTCCCGATCTCCGGGGAGCAGGTGAGCAGGGACGGTTACGCCAGGGAGATGTCCGACGACTACAACCGGCGGGCAGCCCAGCTCTACGCCAAGCAGGCGGCCGAGGCAGACATCATCATCACCACCGCGCTGATCCCCGGCCGGCCGGCGCCGCGCCTGATCACCGAGGAGATGGTCGCCAGCATGCGGCCGGGCAGTGTCATCGTGGACATGGCTGCCGCACAGGGTGGCAACGTCGCCGGCTCGGTGCCCGACCAGATCGTCGTGTCCGGGAACGGGGTGGCGATCATCGGCTACACCGACCTGCCCAGGCGGCTGCCGGCCCAAGCCTCTCAGTTCTACGGCACCAACCTCGTCAACCTCCTTAAGCTGCTCACCCCCGGTATAGACGGACAGCTGGTCATCGACCTCGACGATGTCGTCCAGCGGTCGATCGCGGTGGTCCACAACGGCGAGATCACCTGGCCGCCCCCGCCGGTTCCCGTGTCGGCCGCACCCCAAGCCAGCGCGGTCGAGCCGTCGGTCATCAGGCCCCCAGCTCGTAAGCCGCCGATGTCTCCCCGCCGCCGGTTGGTCCTGGTGGGGCCTGCCGCGGCTCTGGTCTTCCTGATCACGGCCCTCTCCCCCAACCAGCTGATCGAGAATTTCACCGTATTCGCGCTTGCGATCGTGGTCGGGTTCTACGTGATCGGGCATGTGCACCACGCGCTGCACACGCCTCTGATGTCTGTCACGAACGCGATCTCAGGGATCATCGTGGTGGGCGCACTGCTCCAGATCGGGCACAGCGGAGCACTGGTCACCGTGCTCGCTTTCGTCGCTGTCCTGCTGGCCAGCATCAACGTATTCGGTGGTTTCGCCGTGACCCGGCGGATGCTCGGCATGTTCACGAGGGGCTGACCGATGACCGCCACCACGGCCGCCTCGGCGGCCTACATCGTCGCGGCACTGTTGTTCGTGCTGAGCCTGGCCGGCCTGTCCAGGCACGAGACGGCGAAGTCGGGCAACACGCTGGGCATCGCCGGCATGGCGATTGCTCTGGTCGCGACAGTAGGACTGGCCTCGCGCAGTCTCGAGGTCGGCGGCACTGCGCTGGTCGGAATTGCCATGGCTGTCGGCGCGGCGATCGGCCTGTGGCGGGCCCGGCGGGTGCAGATGACCGGCATGCCCGAACTGATCGCCCTGCTACACAGCTTCGTCGGACTCGCCGCGGTGCTCGTGGGGTGGAACGGGTACCTGTCGGTCGAAGCTGTCCGATCCGAGCAGAGCGAGGTTGCCGAGTCGTTGGTCGGTATCCATTCGGCCGAGGTAGCGATCGGGGTGTTCATCGGCGCGGTGACGTTCACCGGTTCGATCGTTGCCTTCCTCAAGCTGTCCGGCCGGATCCGCTCCAACCCGTTGATGCTGCCCAGCCACAACTGGCTGAACCTCGGCGCCCTGGTTGCCTTCGCGGCGCTCACTGCGGCATTTGTCGTCCGGCCCACGCTCGGCCTGCTGATCACCGTCACGGTGCTGGCGCTCGCCCTGGGCGCGCATCTGGTGGCCTCCATCGGAGGCGGTGACATGCCGGTCGTGGTTTCGATGCTCAACAGCTACTCCGGCTGGGCGGCCGCGGCCTCGGGCTTCCTCCTGGACAACAACCTCTTGATCATCACCGGCGCCCTTGTCGGCTCCTCGGGTGCCTACCTCTCCTACATCATGTGCCGGGGGATGAACCGGTCGTTCCTATCGGTGATCGCCGGTGGTTTCGGCAATGAGGGCAGCGTGGCCACCGGCACGGTCGACGGTGAGCACACCGAGATCACCGCCGAGGAGACCGCTGAACTGCTGCGGGAGGCCAAGTCGGTGATCATCACACCGGGCTACGGCATGGCTGTGGCGC
>JALZIL010000251.1 GCA_030860305.1 Actinomycetota bacterium | reverse complement strand
CCGGTTCGTCCGCCGCAGCGGGATATGGATCGGCTCGGCGGTGCCGTACAAGTGGATCTCGATCGCATGCGAGGACGCGTTTGCAAGTCGATGCCGCCCCCCCGACGGCGTGGGTGATCGGCGTCGCCAGGCCACACCGCCGGATTCTAAGGGGTTGGGGTGTCCGCTGCCGCCTGACACGCGTAGCCCGAGTGGTGTCGCCTGTCAGCCTCGAAAGCCGGGTCTGACCAGCATAAACGCTCTGACCAGCCCGTGACGCCTAGTCCAGGTAGTCGCGTAGGACCTGGGAGCGGCTGGGATGACGCAGTTTGGACATCGTCTTGGACTCGATCTGGCGGATCCGCTCGCGGGTCACGCCGTAGACCTGGCCGATCTCGTCCAGGGTGCGGGGCTGGCCGTCGGTGAGCCCGAAACGCAGCCGTACGACTCCGGCCTCACGCTCGGAAAGGGTCTGCAAAACACTGGTGAGCTGATCCTGCAACAGGGTGAAGCTGACCGCGTCGACGGCGACGACGGCTTCGGAGTCCTCGATGAAGTCACCGAGTTGCGAGTCACCCTCGTCCCCGATGGTCTGGTCGAGGCTGATCGGCTCCCGTGCGTACTGCTGGATCTCCAGCACCTTGTCGGGGGTTATGTCCATTTCCTTGGCCAGTTCCTCCGGAGTGGGCTCGCGGCCCAGGTCCTGGAGCAGCTCACGCTGGATCCGGCCGAGCTTGTTGATGACCTCGACCATGTGCACGGGGATCCGGATGGTTCGAGCCTGGTCGGCCATTGCGCGCGTGATGGCCTGTCGGATCCACCAGGTCGCGTAGGTCGAGAACTTGTAGCCCTTGGTGTAGTCGAACTTCTCCACGGCCCGGATCAGACCGAGGTTGCCTTCCTGGATCAGGTCCAGGAACGCCATACCGCGACCGGTGTAGCGCTTGGCCAGTGAGACGACCAGACGCAGGTTGGCCTCGAGGAGGTGATTCTTGGCGCGTTCGCCGTCCCGGACTATCCAATTCAGGTCACGACGTAGTTGCGGAGAGACCTTGCGGGACTCGGTCTCGTTGATCCGGACCCGCTCGGCGGCATACAGCCCGGCCTCGATCCGCTTGGCGAGGTCCACCTCTTCCTCTGCATTGAGCAGGGCCACCTTGCCGATCTGTTTGAGGTAGGCACGGACCGAGTCGGCCGAGGCGGTCATCTCGGCGTCCTTGCGGGCCTGCCGCAGCGCCTCGGACTCCTCCTCGTCGTCCCAGACGTACTCGGCGCTGATCTCCTCAGGAGGCTCAGCGTCCTTCGTCAGATCGACCGGACCCACCGCAGCACCGTCTTTGACGAGGATGTCGAGGTTGGGTGTGTCGTCGATGACAGTCGCGGCGTCGTCAGCCATGGCGGTAGCGGTGCCGGAGGCCGAGACCCGGCCCGTGGTCTTCGACGGGGCCTTCTTCTCAGCGGCGGCCTTCGCGGTGACCTTCCTGGCGGGTGTGGCCACTGTCTTCGCGGCACTCTTTGTCGTCTTCTTGGCCACTGGCGCGGGAACTCTGGTACCTCGCGTCGTGGTCTTGGCGACGCTGGCCGTCCGTTTTGCCGGAGAGTTGGTCAGTGCGGCTCCGGAGGTCGCTGCCGCGAGAGCACGGCGACGCGGATGGGTGCGAGATTCCGTGAACGTTGAGCCCGTCGGTGCAGAAACATTGCTCTGTTCGGACGGCACGCAAATCCCCTTCGGCAAGACTTAACAGATGTGTCGTCGGGCCGTGCCCGAGACGGGCCGCTGGGGCGGTGTGGAAGGTCTGGGGGCGCTCGGCGGGACGTGAGTCGCTTCATTGTAACTGCGAATCCCGGGCTTGGCCGCCGCCGGTTCCGCGCGTCCGCCAAGTGGACCTGATCCTGCGCCTCCGGTGGGGTCGCGTCTCTAGGCGCGGCTGGGGTTGTTCTGAGCCCAGGTGGGCGCAAGAGTGAGGCCATGACCGGGTTGTCCTCACTGCTGAGCTCACTCGCCGACGAGTCGGTCGAGGTGATCGACCTGACCGCGCCGTTGCAGTCCAGTACGCCGATCCTGATGCTGCCGGACCCTTTCGGCCAGACCTGGCCCTTCGAATTGGAGGAGATCAGCCGGTACGACGAGCGCGGACCGGGCTGGTACTGGAACAACTTCCGCACCGGCGAGCACACCGGCACTCACTTCGATGCGCCGGTGCACTGGGTGACGTCCAGCGGAGGCGAAGACGTGGCGCAGGTGCCGCCGCGTCGACTGGTAGGTCCGGCCGCGGTCCTCGACTTTACCGAACAGGCCGCGCACGACCCCGACTTCCTGCTCGAGATCGACCACATCACCGCGTGGCAAGACGAGCACGGCCCGCTGCCCGACGGTGGCTGGCTGCTGTATCGGACCGGCTGGGACGCCCGAAGCCACAGCCAGGAGGAGTTCCTGAACGCCAACGAGACCGGGCCACACACCCCGGGCATTTCCGTCGAGTGCGCCCGATGGCTTGCTGAGGAGGCACCGATCATCGGCGTCGGCGTCGAGACGGTCGGGACCGACGCCGGCTCTGCGCACTCCTTCGAGCCGGCATTCCCGTGTCACTCGTTCCTGCTCGGCGCGGGCAAGTACGGATTGACCCAACTGCGCAACCTCGCACAACTACCTGCGCAAGGCGCCGTGCTGATCGCTGCGCCCCTGCCTATCGTCGGCGGATCCGGTAGTCCCGCACGGGTATTGGCCTTTGTGGAGCGGCCGGGCGGAGCCTGACCCCGTGCGTGGCTGGGGTGAGATGGAGCGGTGAGCCCAGTGCCCGGCACGGTCGCCGAGGTCGTCGCGGGGACCCTGGCTCAGCGCGGCGTCGGGCAAGTGTTCGGCGTGGTGGGTAGCGGCAACTTCCATGTCACCAATGCCCTGATCGCGTACGGCGCCCGCTATGTCGCGGCCCGGCACGAGATGGGCGCCACCGTGATGGCTGATGCCTACGCTCGAATGAGCAACTCGGTCGGGGTGGTGACGCTGCACCAGGGCTGCGGTCTGACCAACGCGATGACCGGCCTTGCCGAAGCCGCCAAGAGCCGCACGCCGCTGCTGGTTCTCGCGGCCGAAGTGACCAACCAGTCGTCGAACTTCTACGTCGACCAGCCGGCCCTGGCCCGTGCCGTAGGTGCAGAGTCGGTGCGTGTCGATGATCAGGCGCGGGCGGCCGAGCAGGCAGCGGGGGCCTACGACCTCGCCCTCCGTGAGCGGCGGACTGTGCTGGTGAACCTCCCGCTCGATGTCCAAACAACGACGGTCTCCGCGGGATCGGACGATCTCAGTCAGGCCGGGGTCCGACAGGTTACGTCCTCGACGGACTGGGTCGGCGTCGCCGAGCTCGGGCGAGTGCTGGCCGGTGCACAACGACCGGTGTTCATAGCCGGCCGAGGAGCCCGGCACGCCGGTGCCGAGATCGACGGTGCTGCAGCAGCATTCGGCGCGCTGTTGGCGACCTCGGCCGTCGCCAAGGGGCTGTTCCACGGCAACCCGTGGTCACTGGATGTGTCCGGCGGTTTCGCCACTCCATTGGCGGTCGACCTGATCCGGGGTGCAGATGTCATCGTCGGCTTCGGCTGCGCGCTGAACATGTGGACGATGCGCCACGGTCGGCTCGTCGGACCCGGAGCAACTGTGATTCAGATCGACCTCGACGCCGATGCACTGGGGCGGTACTGCGCCGTCGATCTAGGGATCATCGGCGACAGCTCGGAGGTCGCGGCTGCACTCGCCGCCGAGCCAGCGGGTTCCCCGCACGTGGGCTATCGCAATGCCGAGATCGCCGATCGGATCGCCGTCGAGGGCCACTGGCGCGACGTGCCCTACGACGACTGGGCGCACGGATCGGGGCAGGAGGCTCGGATCGATCCGCGAACCCTGACGATAGCTCTCGACGATCTCCTGCCGACCGAGCGGATCGTGTCCGTGGACTCGGGTAACTTCATGGGCTACCCGAGCATGTTCCTGTCCGCGCCCGACGAGTACGGCTTCTGCTTCACCCAGGCGTTCCAGAGCATCGGACTCGGTTTGGCCACCGCGGTAGGTGCAGCTCTGGCCCAGCCACAGCGGTTGCCCGTTGCTGCGCTTGGCGACGGCGGTGCGCTGATGGGTGTCGCGGAACTCGACACCGTCCGCAGGCTTGGCCTGCCGATGGTCGTGGTGGTCTACAACGACGCGGCTTACGGTGCGGAGGTGCATCACTTCGCCGGCGGCCAATCACTGGACACGGTGACCTTCCCGGACACCGATGTCGCAGCGATCGCCGGCGGCTTCGGCTTCGATGCAGTGACGGTGCGCGCTGTCGCCGACCTCGGCGCCGTACGAGATTGGCTCGACGGGCCCCGCGATCGGCCGCTGCTCATCGACGCGAAGACCGCAAGTCCGCGGGGAGCCTGGTGGCTGGAAGAGGCCTTCCGCGGTCATTAACCCGCGCCGACGGATAGCTGACGGGGCGAGTGCGCGGCTGGAATCCGGTGCATGTGGTAGGAGGGGCGCATGGATCTCGGCTTGGACGGCGTACGGGTGGTCGTGACCGGTGGCAGCCGAGGCATCGGCCTGGGCATCGCCCAGGCACTGGCGCGCGAGGGAGCAGCGCTGGGGCTGATCGCCCGGGACCCGGACGGGCTCGCGCGGGCCGCGGCAACACTGCGTGAACACGATGGCGCGGTCGCGACTGCCGATGTCGATGTGACCGACTTCGTTGCGCTGGCCGGGGCCGTCGACCACCTGGCTGACGAGCTCGGTGGCCTGGACCGGGTGGTGGCCAACGCCGGAGGGACTGTGGGCGGAAACCTGCTCGACTCCGATCCCGAGGACTTCGTCGCCACCTACGCCCTCAACGCCGGACACGCCGCCGCGCTCATGAAGGCGTCGGTGCCCTACCTGCGCCAGGCCGTCGGGGCTGCCGCGGTCTTCGTGGCATCGGTGACCGGACTGCGGCCGGCTCCGCGTAGCGCCTATGCCGCTGCCAAGGCCGGGCAGATCCACCTGGCCAGCACTTTGGCGCAGGAACTCGCACCGCTGGGGATCCGGGTCAACGCAATCAGCCCTGGCTCGATCATGTTCGACGGTGGCAGCTGGGACCGCTTCGAGCGCGACAATCCCGAGGACTTCGACCGGTTCGTACGGACGGAACTCCCCGCCGGGCGACTCGGTCACGTGCAGGAGATCGCCGACGTGGTCGCCTTTCTGCTCTCCGAACGGTCGGCATGGGTGACCGGCGCCAACATCGTGGTCGACGGTGGCCAGCGTTCGCCCAGCGCCCGCCGTTTCCCTCGTCCTGCCTAGTTCTGCGACACCGTCCACACGTCGAAAAGCGACTCAGAAGCCCAAGAGGGCGTAGGGCTGCGGATCGCGTCGATTCGTTCTGATCGAGCTGTCCGCATGGATCGTGACCCGGACTCGGTCGTCGTGAGGGTGATTCGGGTCGTACACGGACACCCGGGTCTTGTCCGAGTCCTCCCGCATCGCGTAGGCAAGGACGACATGGTGCTTGCTCAGCACGGCTGGATTCCAGGACAGCGCCCGAAGCAGTCCGACACAGCTCGGGCGGCCGTCCTCGAGGTCGCCCCGAACAGCGGCCAGCGTCCGAGCCGTCGATCGGCGCCTGGCGGTGACCCGGGGCGGAAACTGCAGCGCCAGATAGCGCAGCGGACCACCGGGGAGTCCCAGACTCTTGATCTGGGCCGAGACGAGTTGATCGACGAAGGCAGAACGCGCGGGGGTCGCCTCAGTGGGGATCGGCTCCCCGGCCAGCCACCGTTCGCGGCTGAAGTGCACCATTCCACCGCACAACCCCCCGTACACGCGCCCGACCGAACGCTGATGGAAGCGGATGTCCGCACCCGTGGGCCACACGTTCCCGAACGGCAATCCGTCCCGGCTGGGCAAGAAGTCAACCGACCGAGTGCGCCCGGACCACGTGGTCACCGTGCAGGCATCCGCATGGCATCAGCCGGATCAGCGGGGAAAGCAGCACGGTCGGGCTCCATCAGGCGCTCGGCTCAGGCTCTACCTCCACCGTCTCGGACGGATCTCCCGTCGCACAGGCGGTGTCGGTGGGGGCCACCGGTGTGGCGATCGCAATCGCAACCGCCTCGGGTGCGGCCAGCGTCGTGTAGTCCGGTCCGAGGACGACGTCGATCAGATCGTCCGAGCGAGTATCGCGGACCAGGGTGATGCCCGGCACGAAGAGAGCGACGAAGGCCGCCTGCTCGGCACCGCGCCGCCCGTAGCGCAGTTCACCGACGGAGACCACTTCACGTCCGCTCCGGTCGTTGTCGGTGGCTTCCACCACGAAGCCCCGGCCGACGAACTCCGCGGTTCCCTGAGCTGCCAGGCCGGCGGTGTCGGTGCCGTTCAGAACCCGCACCCGCACGGTGGTCGGGTCCATCTCGGTCACTGTCGGCGGCGTCGGGCAGGCCTGCGCGTCGGAACTCGGGCGAGCCTGGTCGGTCTGCAGGACCTTGAACCAGACACCCAGCGCGATCACCGCGAGAACGACAAGAAAGATCAGCGGCGGGATCGGTCGACGTGAGGACACGCGGGGCCGCACCGGCGGCCGGGCCGGTGGGGTCCGGACTGGTCCCGCCGTCGGAGGGGGCGGCGGCGGCGGCGCGTAACTGGCCGAGGTCGGGCGTGTCGGGGGGAAGTCAGACGCCATGGTGTGGGTCAGAGTAATGGTGCTGCCCTGGATGCGCAGACAGCCCGGCGAAGGGCGTGCATCCCGTGTCCGTGGGTAAAGGGGTACATTCGCGCGCGCCTGCTCCAGCCTGTGGCTGGCCCGGGCACAATTCGGTGCCTCGCTGCGTTACCCAGACGCGGTGCTCGGATCGAGCTCCGACGGACCGCAATAGCGGCAGACATCCCCCTGGAGGGACGCATACCCATATGGCTACTGACTACGACGCCCCCCGCCGCAACGAGGCCGACGAGCTCGGCGAGGATTCACTCGAGGAGCTCAAGGCCCGTCGAGCCGAGGCGCAAGCAGCATCGGTCGACGTGGACGAGACGGACTTCAACGAAAGCCTCGAACTCCCGGGCGCCGATCTGTCCAACGAAGAACTGACCGTGCGGGTCCTGCCCAAGCAAGAGGACGAGTTCACCTGCTCGTCGTGCTTCCTGGTGCACCACCGCAGCCGGTTGGCCGGTACCCGCAAGGGCGCCCCGATCTGTCGAGACTGCGCCTAGGCGGCCCATGCCCCGACCACAGGTGTCCGGATCACCCGATTCGGCGCCGTCCGCGTGTCCCGAGGAGGCCTCGGCGTTGTCAGCCTCTGCGCTGTCAAAGGCCGCGGGCGCGCTCAGCGATGCAGTTGCTCGACTGACAGGTGGACGAGCAGCAGTCGACGCCGCCGAAGATGACCGGAGCGGCGCGGCGTCCGCGCTGAGTGGCGTCGTCTCCGGTCTGGCCTCCGCGGTGAAGGCCGGCGGCAAGGGGGCCCTCGTGGGTGGCGGGTTCCTCGCCGAGCTGCTGGCCACTACCGCCACCCGACTTCCGCTCCGGGACAAGGCGACGCTGCTCGTCCAACACGCTGGGCTGGACACCGAGGAACTCGCCGACAGCCTGACGGCCGCTGCCGCGCGAGTCACCGGCACGATCGGTGGGGCAGCCGGCGGCCTGGCCGCGGCGCAGTGGTTCGCCACTCCGAGCCTGATCGCCGTACCTGTCGAACTCGCTGCCGAGACGCTGCTGGTAGCAGCGGTCGAACTGAAGTTGGTCGCCGAGTTGCACGAGATCTACGACGCCCGGCCTCCGGGCGACCTCAGTGAGCGAGCGAACGCCTACCTCGGCTCATGGACCACGCAGCGAGGGCTGCGCGGTGAGGGTCAGACCGTGGGTCTGGCCGCTCGCCTCGCGTCGGCCGGTTCGTCAGCGTTGCGCAAGCGGATCACCGGGAGACTGGCCCGCAATCTCGGTTCGTTCCTGCCGTTTCTGGCCGGCGCCGTCGTAGGCGCCCGGAACAATTCGTCGGGAACCCGCAGGCTCGGCGATCGGCTGCGCGCGGACCTCGCCATCCAGCCTCAGCGGATCCCCAGCCAGCGGCTTGGCCCGGTCTGATCGAGGCCGACCGTAGGCAGACGAGTACGACCCTCCCGGGTAGCGTGCGGGCGTGCCGAGAGCAGTTCACCCCCTGGGCCAGGTCGAGCAACCCGTGGTCGACGTCCAGATTCTCGGCGGGTCCTTGCCCTCCTATGCGATGCCCGATGACGCCGGAGCGGACCTGTCGATCGCCGAAGATGTCGAACTAGGCCCGGGCGAGCGTGCGCTTGTCGGCACCGGCATCGCGATCGCGCTCCCCGTGGGATTCGCCGGGTTCGTACATCCGCGCTCCGGGCTGGCCGCGCGCTGCGGAGTGACGTTGGTCAATGCGCCGGGCACGATCGACGCCGGCTACCGGGGAGAGATCAAGCTCAACCTGATCAACCTCGACCCCCGTACGCCGGTGTCTTTACGCCGGGGTGATCGAGTCGCTCAGTTGATCATCCAACCCGTTGCCACGGCCACGTTCCGGGAGTGCGCGGACCTGACGGACTCAGAGCGCAGCGTCGGCGGACACGGTTCCACCGGTGGGTTCAGCGGCACGGTGCGCCAGCCGCCGATCGTTCATCATCAGCCGGATTCAGAAGCGCTCGGCGCACCCAAACAGAGGAGCTGAACCGAGAATGCCGTTCGGACGCAAGCGTCGTCTCGATCGAAGTGCCCGCGAACGCGGGGTGGCGCCGGAGGTCGAGGATCGTCATCACGACGACGAGCGCGAGGTGACCACCGGGCCCTACGACGTCAGCGATGCCCTCGAGGACGATCTCGAGCGAATCGACTTCGGGGCGCTACAGATACCCAAGAGCACCGGCAACGACCTGAGGGTCAGTCTGGATGCCCAGGGCCGGGTGGTATCGGTCTCGGTGCACCGCGACGGCTCGGCCATGCAGATCGGCGCATATGCAGCCCCCCGCGACGGATCGATCTGGACCGATCTGTGGCCAGAACTCATCCAGACCATCGCCAGCCAGGGTGGACGAGCCAACCAGACCGACGGACCGTTCGGGCCCGAACTAGCAGCCGAAGTCGCGCCGACGCGCACCGGTGGTGGTGGCGGCGGCGACAAGGACGGGGCCAAAGCCGCCCGCCGACCGGCCCGGTTCGTCGGGGTGGACGGGCCGCGCTGGTTCCTCCGAGCGGTGCTCACCGGTCCAGCCGCCACCGACGAGGATGCCGCCGAACCCCTGCTGGAGACCTTGCGCGAGGTGATCGTCGTGCGCGGGTCCGACCCACGGCCGGTCCGCGAACCGTTGGCACTCAAGCTGCCCGCCGAACTGGCCGAGCAGTTCGGCCAAGCGGTTGATGCCGACGTGGACAAGCCCCCGCCGGCGCCCAGCATCACGATCTGACTGGTCGCTCTACCCTGGGTCGGTGCGTCCGGCGGCCTTCAGCGACGTCCGTCGAGGCCTCCGGGCTCAATGGGCGATCTTGGTCACCGCTTTCGCGTGCGCCGACCCTGCCGCGCCGAGCCGGGTGGCTGGCTGGTCCGTGGCCGACCTCGAGCGGCACCTCGTCCACACCGGAGAAAGCCTCAGCCGACTTGCCGCTGGGCCGACCGCGGACGGTCCGATCACCGGCGTAGACGGATGGGCGGCGGCATTGCCCGGGCTCGCCGAGCGGATCGCGCGAGAGGTGGACGGCACGCCGGTTCCTTCCCTGGCCGAGATGACGCCGGCCACCCTCGCCGTCCTCGATGCTGCCGATCCTGACCGGCCGGTTGCCCAGCGGACCGGGATCCACCGGTTGGGCGACGCGACCCTGTTCCGGCTCGTCGAAGCGGTCGTCCATGCGCTCGACCTACCGGACCCGCCCGCGCCGGATCGCGGCGCGGAACGGATCGTCGTACGAGCGTTGGCTGGACTGCTTGCCGCACGCGCACCTGGGCGAAGTGTCGAACTCAGGGTGCCGCCAGCCGCGGCCGTTCAGTTGATCGGTGGTCCGCGGCACAACCGGGGTACCCCACCGGGTGTTGTGGAAACGGACCCGGTCACCTTCCTGCGGCTGGTCACCGGGCGGATGGCGTGGAGCGACGCGGTGGAACGTGGCCGGCTGCGCGCCAGCGGAGAACGTACGGATCTTTCGCCTCTCCTGCCGCTGCTGAGCTGAGGCACACATGAAGTCGCGGGGGACGAGGGCGGGATTGACGCGGCGGGAGATCCTCACCGTCGGCGGTCTGAGTGTGGCGGCGGTCGCAGTTGGGCACGGATTGACCGGGTGCGGACGCGAGCCGACTGGGCCAGCCCATGATGGACATGTGCAGACGCTGCGGTACGGATCTGATGCGTCTCAATTCGTCGAACTGGCTCTGCCTGCATCAGCGACCGGACCAGTCCCGGTCGCCGTGGTCATCCACGGCGGCTTCTGGCGCTCGGCCTACGGCCTCGAACTCGGTCGGCCACTGGCCGGCACACTGCCCAGCCGGGGTTGGGCGGCGCTGAACATCGAGTACCGGCGGGTCGGAAACGGTGGCGGATACCCGTCCACGCTGATTGACGTCGCCTCGGCGATCGACCTGCTGGCAGACGAGGGGCAGACAGCCGCTCGGGACAGCGATCTCGAGCTCGACCTGGAGAGGGTGGTCGCGATCGGCCACTCCGCCGGCGGTCACCTGGCGGCCTGGGCAGCGACGAGGCCTGGACAGGACGCCGGCTCTCCGGGCGCCGCACCACGTGTCACCGTGTCGGGGGTGGTTTCCCAAGCCGGAGTCCTCGATCTAGCAGCATGTGCCCGCGAAGGCCTGGGAGCCGGTGCTGCCCAGGCGTTCTTGGCCGGAGAACCAAGAGACGTTCCCGACCGGTACGAGCAAGCAAGTCCGATCGAGCGGCTCCCGGTGGGCGTACCGACACTGTGTGTGCACGCCTCGCGGGACGGCAACGTGCCGATCAGTCAGAGCGAGGACTTCGTCGCGGCTGCGCGGGCCGTCGGCGACGACGCCGAACTGAACACCGTCGAGGGTGACCATTTCGTCGTGATCGACCCGGAGCACCCGTCCTGGGCGCTCGTACTCGACTGGCTCGACCGTCTTCTCCGGTGAGCCGCCGACGTGCGTCGGCAGGTCGTAGGCTTGGCGCGTGACCGAGACTAGGCAGGAGAGCGGCAATTGGCTCTCGCGTCGGCTCCGCAGGCTGACCGCGGACCCCAATGAACTCGATGCTCAGGATCTGCTCTCCGACGTCGGCAAGACCGCCGGGTGCGAGCCGATGGCCAGTTACCATCGGGGGAAGGTCATGACGGTCACCGGTCGGCTCAGATCGGTGGTCTACCTGCCAGAGGGCAGCGTTCCTACGCTGGAGGCAGAACTGTACGACGGCTCAGGCTCGGTCGTGCTGGTCTGGCTCGGCCGGCGCCAGATCACCGGGATAGAGCCGGGGCGCACCCTGACCGCCCGCGGGCGGATCGCCGAGAACCAGGGCCGCCGCGTCATGTACAACCCTTGGTACGAGCTGAGCCCGGCGTGAGGGAGGCAATCCCCGATCCCGATTCGCACATCCCGCC
>JALZIL010000347.1 GCA_030860305.1 Actinomycetota bacterium | reverse complement strand
TCGATCTTCCGCACGCCGAACCTCGGCGCGCCAACCTCGCCCAGCTGCTGCTCGGCGCAGCCTGGATCCCGATGTGGTTCTTCCTCCGGTTCCTGAACGGGAGCGCCTCAGGGGGAAGGCAGGTGTGACGCTCGTCGCAAAGTCAGACCCGGTCCGCCGATCCTGCAGCGGGAAAGGCGAGCAGCGCTAGTTGTGATCCTCCTGCTCGACGGCTGGCACCGATGCCCTGCCAAGCTCTGTCATCCCGTTGATCACGGGGCCGATCACGATCACCGAAAGCGCGAACATCACGGCGAACAGGCCAAGCCCGATGACCGGTGCCCGCCAACAGACCCGCCACGCCGAATAGTGCGGTCCCTCCGGACCCGGCGACCAGGGCAGTGCCACCAAGCAGCGCGATGTGATGCAGTACGTGCGGAGCAAGCCCAACAAGGACGCCGATCACGCCCGTAGCCACATTCCATGCCCGACCCATCGGGCCGTGCGACGGACCCGGTCGGCTCCGATCCGGCGGCACGACACATTGTCCGGCGTGCTGGGAGTCAGCCATGGTCCATCGTCTGAGCTGCGAACCAGGAGTGGATGCCGTCGACGAGGTCGGGGTCGGTGCTGGTGTAGCGCAGGCGGGCGCCGTCCTCGAGTTCGGTGTAGGTGACGGCAATCCGACCGTTCAAGGCCCCGTCCCTGAGTTCGGCGAGCCCAGGCATGTCCTCGCCGTGGATGGCGGCAGGGTCCTCAAAGTCACCGCTACGGAATTTCGCCGCCTCTTCCTGAAGGTGACCCCGAATCAGGAGAATCTGAGTGGTGTCTGCGGCGTCGAGCGCGGTGACAGTCTGCTCGCCGCCATCGGGAAGGTCGGTGAAGATGTGTTCGGTCAGTTCGAGATCGAACGGCATCACCGACGCGCCCCGGTCGGCCACCTCGTCCTGCCGTGATTGCTGCGCGTCGTTTCCGCCGGCGATCAGGGCCGCGGTGATCAGGGCCGCCGTGAGCGCGGCAGCCCCGAAGCCGAGGGCGATGCGGCGTCGTCGCCGTCCGGGCGTCGGCGTTGCGAGGTTGGTGGCGGTTGGGTCAGGGCTGGGCATGCAGTGCCTCCGTGAGGACGTCGAGGGCGCGCAGGACCTCGACGCGCTGGGTGTCGGGGATGGCTGCCATGAGTCGGTCGAACTTCTGCCTACGAGCGGCGGCGAGTTCCGCCGCCGCCTCGTGGCCCGAGGGGGTCAGGGTCAAGAGAACGGCGCGGGCGTCGTTGAGAGATCGGTTGCGCTGCACCCAGCCCCGGCCGACCAGCTGACCGACCAAGCGACTTACCGTGCTCTTCTCCAACCGCAAACGCCGGCCGAGTTCTAACTGCCCGAGCGACTCGTCGCCGGCCAGCTCGGACAGGGCGTGCGCCTCGGAGACCGGAATCGGCTGTCCGCAGGGGGTCGACTCGGGCTGATGCAGTCCGAATGCCCGGATGAACCCGATCAGCCGATCCTGTAACGCCGCTGTGTCCACCCGGTCGATCAAGGAAGTCTCGCGGGCGACCATAGTTCGAGGATACAACCATCTAGTTCGATGCTACAACTAACCCCGGGCTCGGGGGCAAGTGGGCGGAGATCGTTCAGTCGGCGTACCGGGTGGTGAATTCCTGCCCACCGTCGGCGCTAGCCAGGATGCCGCGGCCGGACACGGCGACGTAGAGCATCAGCTCGCTGCCGCGTTCGTCGGCCAACAGGGCCTCGGGTTTTCCGCCGACAGCACCTCTCGACTCCCAGCTCGCGCCCCCGTCTACGGAATGCTGCACGCTGCCATCTGTCGTGACCCCGAAAACGGAGTCCTGACTTGGCCAGCTCAGGACCGCGACGGCCGGCGCCCCTGTAATCGGTTGCCACGTACGCCCACCATCGATGCTGCGCAGGAGGCCCTCTGTGGTTGTGCTCGCCAACAGACGTTCGGGGTCGGTCGGACTGACCGCGAAATCGAACATCTCCAGGGTGCTCCGTACCTCCCAAGCGCCCCCGTCGTCGGCGGAGACCATGAACCGGCCGGTTCCGGAATCCCATCCGTACACCAGGCCGTGGGCTGAGTGCAGGGCGTGGAAGTCGGCCACCCCGCCGAGCGACACGATCTCCCAGCTCTCCCCGCCGTCATCGCTCCGGATCAGCCCGAGGCGAGTAGGAAGGTCGGGATCTGCAACGAAGTCCGGATGACCCGACCCGAGGAACGTGTTCGGTCCGGTGACGGTGAACCCCATCGTGTCCTGATAACGATCGGCCACCCGCACAGGGTCGCCCCCTTCGGGCAGCCGGAACAGGCCGTAATGCGTGGCCGCATAAAGGATCCCGTCCGCTGGGTCCACGCCAAGGCCATGCACGTTCTCGATACCTGGATCGGAACCTCCGGGTATCGAGGAGCTTTCGCTCGTGGGAGTCGTGCAAGCGCCGAGCGCCAGTACGGTGCTAGCCGAAAGAATCAGTACGGGCAGGAAACGGCTCACAGAAGTCTCCAGTCATATCGCTACGTCAGCTCCTGCATGG
>JALZIL010000229.1 GCA_030860305.1 Actinomycetota bacterium | reverse complement strand
CAGGAACAATGAGCCAATGCCCGAAGGTGACACGGTGTGGCTCGCCGCGCAGCGGATGCACCGGGCATTGGCTGGCCAGACACTGATTCGAGGTGAGCTGCGGGTTCCGCAGCTCGCTGCCCTCGATCTAACCGGACTGACGGCCGCCGAGGTGGTCTCCCGAGGCAAGCACATGCTGTTCCGGTTCACCGACGGCCACACGCTGCACAACCATTTCCGAATGGATGGCAGCTGGCGCATTCACACCTCCGGCCAACCCTGGCGGGGCGGTCCCGCCTTCGCCGTACGGGCGGTGTTGTCGACCAGGCGGTGGGAGTGCGTCGGCTACCGGCTGCATGACCTCGCCTACGTCCCGACCGCGGCGGAGGATTCGCTGGTCGGGCATCTAGGCCCGGACGTGCTCGGGCCCGACTGGGATCTGGACGAGGCGGTCCGCAGGCTGAGCCTCGACGGCGCAGCCGAGATCGGGGTGGCACTGCTCGATCAGCGAAATCTCGCGGGCATTGGGACCCTCTATCGGACCGAAGGGCTCTTTCTCGCCGCAATCAGGCCCCAACGTCGGGTCGCCGACATCGAGTCAGCAGTCCTGACGAGCCTGGTCGACCGGATCCGGCGGCTGATGATCAGCAACCGCGACCACCCCGAGCAGTCGACCACCGGCAGTCGTCGGCGCGGTGAGACCCACTGGATCTTCGAGCGCGATCCACGCCCCTGTCGACGCTGCGGCACCCGGATCCAACGAGGGCAACAGGGACCAGCGCCGTACGCCCGGACCACCTACTGGTGCCCGACCTGCCAGACCTGAGTAGGGCGGCCCGACGTTACCCGCGTTCCGCCGCTTCGCGGACGGAGAAGCCAAGACGCTCGAGCACGCGATCGGTGAGCTCGTGTGCTCGGCGACGGGACTCGGTGTCGCGGACCCGGATCTCATCCAGCAATGCGTCCGGATCGATTCCGAGCGCGGCGAGGTGGCTTCCATAGTGCGCCGCCCAGACCTGCGCGGAGGCGATGGTCACCTCGGGATGGAACTGCACGCCGACGGTGCGCCCGGCGGCGAACGCCTGAGTGGCCCGGACGGTCCAGGCGAGCGCCACCGCACCAGGTGGCGCGGTCATCGCGTCCAAGTGCCAGATCAGCCAGGGACCCTCGTCGACCAGATCCGGGTCCTCCGTTTGCACTGCCAGCCAGCCGATCTCCGGACCGTCGCGCATCGCAGCGACCGAGCCGCCGAGAACCCGGCTGAGCAACTGGGCACCGAAGCAGATCCCGAACACCGGTATCTCGGCGCGGATCGCGGTCTCGAGCACTCCCCGCTCCGGGCTGAGATAGGGCACCGCGTCGTCGTGCGCGGAATCGTCGGACCCGAGGGAGACGACGAGGTCGTACGCGCGCGGATCCGGCAGCCGGCCCTGTCGAGCATCGACGACATCGATCTCCGCGCCGAGATCGACCAGTCGCTGTCCGACGTACCCGGGCGGGCAGTCGTCCTGGTGCTGGACGCACAGCACCGCACGCGGAACCTGCCCCACGTCAGCTCCAGGGGAACGGAGAGTTACTGACCGGGTGCAGCTTGCCGGTGGCATAGCGCGAGAAGCGGAACGGCTCCAGCAGGGCCGAGGTCTCGCCGAGGAGTTCACCGGCGACCAGGTCACCCACGCCGATCATCTTGTAGCCGTGGTTGGAGTCGGCGATGACGTAGGCGTTGTCGCGGAAGGTGTCGAAGACCGGGAAGCTGTCCGGCGTGAAGGCGCCGATGCCGCCTGAGGGGTCCTTGCGGTAGAGCGGCCGGGTGCCCTCGAACCGCTTGTGGCAGTGCGCCAGTGCCGAGGTCCACATCCGTACGAACTCCTCGCCCACGACGAACTCCGGACTCGCGGTGCCGTACGGGTCGACCGCGACCTGCCCGGCTGGACTGTGGACCTGCTCCGGGGACGCTCCGCCTTGCACGCCACCGAAGTGGAAGTCCGGCTTGTAGTAGATGCCCCACATCTGGTCGGTGATCAGTGTTCCGTCCACGTCGTCGTAGAGCGGTTGGTCGGAGTCGACGTGCACCACCGGCGGGATGCGGCCCTCGTTGTCCACGAAATCGCTCGGATCGACGCCCAGGGTGCCTTCCTGCAGCGCCCAGTAGGTCCACATCGGGGTGTCCGGGTGCTCGGTGCCGTCGGTGCCGGTGACCGAGATGCGTTCCGGGAGATCGAGCATCGCCCACAGATCGCGGATCCAGGGGCCGGCCGCGATCACAAGCTGCTCACAGGCGAACTCCCCCTGGTCGGTTTCGACCGCGCGTACCGAGTCGCCTTCCATCCGGAACCCGGTGACCTGTACGCCGGAGCGGATCGTCACGCCCTCAGCTTCGGCCTTGGCGGCCAGTCCACGCAGGGATGCGGTGTTGTTGGCGTACCCGCCGCGCTTCTCGTGCAGGACAACGGAGATGCCCGGGGCCTGCCAGTCGGAGAACATGTCGATCAGGTAGGCCCGGCATTTCTCGACACCTTCGATCAGCACTGACTCGTACCCGATTGCCTTCTGCTCGGCGGCGATCTGGACGACGTCAGCTCGCATGGCTTCGGGCGCGATCTGCAAGTAGCCGACACCGTGGTAGGCGAACGCCTCTGGGTCGGACTCCCAGACGCCCACTGAATGCGCCATCAGCTCGCGCATGGCCGGCTGGAAGTAGTTGTTGCGCACCACCCCGCAGGCGACCCCGGAAGCCCCGGCACCGATGCCAGCTTTGTCCAGCACGACGACATCGCTGCCGTCACCCTGGCCGGTGGCCTTGAGCCGCCGCGCCAGATGCCAGGCCGTGGACAGTCCATGGATCCCCGCCCCGACGATGATGTACGTCGCCTGAGTCCCGGTCAGTGGTTGCGATGCCATCTGCTTTCACCCTGCTTCTGCTGTGGTTGACTATTGGTAATTGCCTATACGGCAACGCTATATCCAAATTGTTAGGAGCCTACTATCTCCCGCACCGGACTACCAGCGACTCGGCAGGTGGGCTCCGTCCAGCGAGCGATCGCGGTCCTCGACGCGCTGGCCGAGGGCGGCGCGGAGCTGGGCACGAATGAGATCGCCCGACGAACCGGGATCAACGCCAGCAGCATCAGCCGGCTGCTATCCACGCTGACCGAAGCGGGCCTCGTCCAGCACCTGACCGCCACCGGTCGCTACCGACTGGGCGTCCGGATCCTGCAACTGGCCAGCGCCGCGCGGGAGAATCTGGACCTGCGCGCGGTGGCCCGTCCGCTGCTCGAGGAGCTAGCCGAGATCAGCGGCGAGACGGTCACCCTGTCCCTGCCCGGGGAGCACGACGTGCTGACCGTCGATTTCGTCCAGAGTTCCCGGTCGGTGCGCAGCGTGGCCGAGATCGGCCGCAACAGCGTCGCGCACGCCACCGCGACCGGAAAGGTGTTCCTGGCCTGCGGTGGGCACCTGCCCGACGGCGACCTGATGGCCTACACCGACGACACGATCACCGACCGCGGGGCATTGGCGGCCACGATCCAGCAGATCGCCGCGCAGGGGTACGCCCTGGCGGTGCGCGAACGCGACAACGACCTCAGCGCCGTGGCGGTCCCCGTGCTCGACGGCGGTGAGCAGTTGATAGCCATCGTCGGGATCCAGGGACCGGCGACGCGTTTCGATGTCGCGACGATGACCGCGCTGGTGCCCGCCCTGCGCGACCGGACCGCGTTGATTGCGGCGGCGTTCTGAGTTGCAACCTCTGGACGCGTTACCGGGACGCCACTAGCATCCACTGCGAGTAAACAGAGTCTCCCCACAGGGAACACACAGCGGAGTTGCCGGGTCAGGACTGGCGCGGCATGCGGGACAGGGAGAAACCAGATGTCAGGTCGCGTCGCGATCATCGGGGCCGGGCCCAGTGGGCTCGGACAACTGCGGGCCTTCGAACAGGCCCGCCAAGCTGGTGCCGAAGTGCCGGAGGTCGTGTGCTTCGAGAAGCAGAGCGATTGGGGTGGCCTGTGGAACTACACCTGGCGAACCGGCCTCGACGAGTTCGGTGATCCCGTGCACGGCAGCATGTATCGCTACCTGTGGTCCAACGGGCCCAAGGAGTGCCTGGAATTCGCCGACTACACCTTCAACGAGCACTTCGGCAAGCCGATCCCTTCCTTTCCGCCGCGGGAGGTGCTGGCCGACTACATCACCGGCCGGGCCGAGGCCAGCGGCGTACGCCAGCATGTGCAGTTCCGGACGGCGGTGCGCTGGGTCGCCTTCGACGGGGCCAACGACCGGTTCGAGGTCACCGTCGAGTCGCTGTCCGATAAGAGCACGCGGGTCGAGCATTTCGACTACGTGATCGTCGCCACCGGTCACTTCTCGGTGCCGAATATGCCTGACTACGAGGGGTTCTCCCGGTTCCCCGGACGTGTCTTGCACTCCCACGACTTCCGGGATGCCAACGAGTTCGCCGGCAAGGACCTTCTGGTCATGGGCAGCAGTTACTCCGC
>JALZIL010000205.1 GCA_030860305.1 Actinomycetota bacterium | reverse complement strand
CGGTCTATGCCGTGAATCTGCTTGCTCCCCTTGCTCTCACCCAGCTCGCCCTGCCACATCTCGAACGACTTACCGGACGGATCATCAACATCTCCTCGGATGCCGCAGTCGAGCCGTACGAGGGCTGGGGTGGGTACGGCTCGTCGAAGGCCGCTCTCGACCAACTCACCAACGTGCTGGCCGCGGAGAATCCGCGATTGCGCATCTACTCCCTCGATCCCGGGGACATGCGAACCGACATGCACGCGCAGGCCTTCCCCGGTGAGGACATCTCTGACCGTCCTGCGCCCGAAACCGTGCTCCCGGCGCTGATCCGGCTGATCGACGGCGAGCTGCCCAGCGGCCGGTACCGGGCAGCAGCCCTGGTCCCCCAGGCGACCGCATGACCGCACTATCGACGCCGATCCCGATCACCCGCTTCGCCCTACCCGATGGCAGCGCAGCCAGCGAACCCGCCGAGTATCGGGGCCTGCCTCGCGACGGGATCCGGCTGTTGGCCACCCGAACCGGCGGCATCTCACACCATCGCTTTCACGAACTTCCCGAACTGCTCCAGCCCGGAGATCTGCTGGTGGTCAACACTTCGCCGACGCTACCCGCCGCACTTGACGCCGACCTCGACAACGGCGAACGCAGGCCGCTGCACGTTTCCACACCGCTCGACAACGGGGACTGGGTGGTCGAGGTACGGCTGGCCGACAATTCCGGGCCGGAGCGCGGTATGGCTGCGGGCGCGAGACTGCGAATCCCCGGCGGACAGGTACTGCGGCTGCTCTCGGCCTACCCGAGGCAGTGGGCCGGTGCCCCTCGGCTGTGGCGAGTCGCCGTACCCGCAGGTCTCCACCATGCGCCGTACCTGCGCCGGTACGGCCGGCCGATCAGCTACGGCTATCAATCGCGGCGATTCCCACTGGCCGACTACCAGACGGTGTATGCGGCCGACGACGACGCCGAGCCGGTGGGAAGCGCCGAGATGGCCAGCGCCGGCCGGCCGATCACGGCTCAAGTGCTGACCAGGGCGATGTCACGAGGGATCACCGTCGCCCCGATCGTCCTGCATGCCGGTGTCGCCAGCCCGGAGGCGCACGAGCCGCCCATGCCCGAGCGATTCGCCGTACCAGCGGTCACCGGGCGACTGGTCGAGGCCACCCGGGCCGCCGGTGGACGCGTCGTCGCCGTCGGGACCACCGTCGTACGAGCCCTGGAGACAGCGGCCCGCCCCAACGGCAGGGTTCCCGCGACCCAGGGGTGGACCGACCTGGTCCTGGGACCGGAGCGCCGGCCGCGGGTCGTCGGTGGCCTGGTCAGCGGACTGCACGAACCCGAAGCCAGTCACCTTCTCCTGCTCGAGGCTGTTGCCGGGCCTGAACTCGTCTCCGAGGCCTACGCCGCGGCCGTGGCCGAGCGCTATCGGTGGCACGAGTTCGGCGATTCGATGCTCTTCCTGCCCTGACCCGTCAACGGCCGCACAGATAGATGGAAGCGGCGTTGGTAGGATCCCTGCCATGCGGACGACCATTGATCGACTTGGACGATTGGTCATCCCGAAATCCATCCGGGACGAGCTAGGCTTGGCTGGCGGCGGAGAGGTGGACATCACCCTTCGCAACGGGCGGGTGGAACTGGAACCCGTGCTGCCGATCATGCTGCTGATCGAGCGTGACGGTTTCCTGGCCGCCGAACTGGAGTCCGACGACCAGCCTCCGCTGGAGGCAACCGAGGTGCGGGACCTGCTGGACTCCGTGCGGCGATGACGCCCGACACATCTGTCGTGGTCGCCGCGTTCGGGCGCTGGCATGCCCGACACGACTCGGCCCGGGATGCGGTGCGCTCCAGTGAGCGGCTGATCGGTCACGTTGCAGTGGAGACGTTCGCGGTGTTGACCCGGCTGCCCGCGCCCAGACGGGCTCCGGCTCGACTGGTCCACGAGTTCTTGGACCACCACTGGCCGGGCACCTGGGTGTCCCTGGACGGACCGAGCTACCGGCACCTTCTCGACGCGGCCGCGGGTGGTCAGGCGATCGGCGGGGCGGTGTACGACGCGCTGATCGCGGTAGCCGCGCGAGAACACGGAGAAACCCTCGTCAGCCTCGACGAGAGAGCGGTCCGTACGTATCAGGCTTTCGCCGCGCCGTACCGACTTCTCTGACCCGCGAGGCCGCTGCTGGCTAGCATCGTCGGGTGCCTGCCGTCGTCCTCACCGGCATCGGGCTACTGGCGACGCAGACCACGGCGTACGGGGATCTGCCCGACGCGGCCCTGCTGATCGAGGATGGCCGGATTGGCTGGATCGGACCGGCCCGTTCGGCGCCCGATGGGGACGAGCAGGTCGACCTCGGCGGCCGGTGTGTGCTACCCGGTTTCGTCGACAGTCATGCCCACCTGGTCTTCGCCGGGGACAGAGCCGCGGAGTTCACCGCCCGGATGACCGGGACTCCTTACACCGCGGGCGGGATTCTGGGGACCGTGGCCGCGACCCGGGCGGCCGGCGACGAGGCCCTCACCGCCCGGGTGGCTGCCCTGACCGCGGAACTACAAACATCCGGCAGCACGACGTACGAGATCAAGTCCGGGTACGGACTCACAGTGCACGATGAGGCTCGATCCCTGCGGGTGGCAAGCCAATTCACCACCGAGACGACCTATCTGGGGGCTCACGTCGTCGCGCCGGAGTACGAGAACGATCCGGCCGGCTATGTCGACCTGGTCTGCGGCGACATGCTGGCCGCGTGTGCGCCGCATGCCCGTTGGATCGACGTGTTCTGCGAAGAAGGGGCCTTCGATGGCGATGCTGCCCGCGCCATTCTGCTGGCGGGAGCGCGCGCCGGCCTGGGTGGTCGCGTGCACGCCAACCAACTCGGCCCCGGACCGGGGGTCCAAATCGCCTGCGAACTGGGCGCAGCCAGTGCCGATCACTGCACCCATCTGTCCACTGCGGACATCGATGCACTGGCCGCTTCGGAGACCGTCGCCACCCTGCTGCCGGGCGCAGAGTTCAGCACTCGCGCCGACTATCCCGACGCCCGGCGGCTGCTCGATGCCGGGGTGAGCGTCGCCCTTGCCACCGATTGCAATCCTGGGTCGTCGTACACCACGAGCCTGCCGTTCTGCATCGCGCTGGCCGTACGCGAGATGGCGATGACCCCGGTCGAGGCCGTCCGTGCGGCCACCGTCGGCGGCGCAGCAGCTTTGCAGCGCACCGACATCGGCGGCATCGCGCCAGGGATGCGGGCTGATCTGATCGCCCTCGACGCGCCGACTCCGGTGCACCTGGCCTACCGACCCGGCGTCGGTCTGATCTCGGCGGTCTGGAAGGACGGGCTGCGGGTCCGTTGACTTTCAACAGTTGACTACGTGGGGTAACGAACCAGTAACGTCATGATCATGAGATCTCGCCGCACCATCATCGCGCTCGTGCTCAGCCTGATCGCGGCCTTCGGCACCACGTTCCTGGTGCCGGTCAGTTCATCCTCCCCCATGTCGACGGCGGAGGCTGCCCTGCGCAAGAGCGTCACGAGCGACTACACCCTGTTGCGGCGCGGCCCCCGGTCGTACGTGATTGGCACCGCCTACCGTGGCTGGACGGTCGATGTGCAAGGCAACGCGGACTCCGGCTATCGCTGGGGCCGGGTGTTCGGAGATCTCAACGGTTGCCTGTGGATCTACGAGGGCGCGGTTGTCGGCTCCGGTCCGGCCACCCAATCCTGTTCCAGCACTCCGCAGATCTGGCCGACCGGGCTGTTCACCAACGGCCAGATCGGTGGCGGCTCCGATGACGGCGCCTCCGTGGCCACAGTCGCCGGTACCGGATGTGCCACCTACGACGGAGTACATCTGCTCGGCTGGGGAAACGTGCGCCCATGGCAGGACATGACCCGGGCCACGGCACCGGTTCCGACGTCGCTGACGTTCGGCGCAACGGTGCGCTGGCGCTACGTGAGCCGAGACGGGGCATTCGTGATGGTCCGCGACCCGGCAGCAGGCAGCACCGATGGCGTGGGCATCCAGGCCTGGTACTTCCTGCCGCGTGGCTGCCTGCCGGCGACCCTGCCCTGAAGCGGGACTGCCAGACCAGGAATGGCGGATGCCCCGCATCACGACGGGCTACCGTTCAAGGGTGAGTAGGGACCAGATCACTGAGCTGCGTTTGACGGCCTTCAAGTCTTTCGCGAACGTGGTTGTGCCGTTGCGCCCGTTGACGCTGCTCATCGGCCGAAACGGGAGCGGAAAGTCAAATGCGCTTGACGCCTTGGAAGTGCTGTCCCGGCTGGCAAAAGCCGAGGAGGTCCGCGACGCACTTGGAGGCAACCGGCGCGACGCGGGTCCAGTCCGCGGCGGCGTGGAGGGATGCGCGCCGCACGGCAACGACAGCTTCCAAATAGGAGTAACGGTCCAGACCGAAGCTGGCTCGGCCCGACTCGACTTACGTATTCAGGTACGCCCGCAGGTGCAGATCGTCTGGGAAAGGCTAATTGCGCCCTTCAAGGGAAGGACGCATGTCCTGCTCGAGACCCAAGAGCCCAATCCGCAGCGATCGGATATCTCCGCCAAGGTCTGGACTGCTGGCCGAGGCAGGAATCCACATCTGACGTTTCGCTCCTCACACTTGTTGACAGCACAACTCCCACTACGGCTGTCTGGCAAGACAGAAGCGGAACGAGCGATTCTGGACGTTGCCGACGAAGTGCTCGCGGTCCTGAGCGGCGTTTTCCATCTCGACCCTGTACCGCACTTGATGCGTCAGTACGTTCCCGAGCAGGACATCGTGCTTCGCAGGACGGCGGAGAACCTCTCGGCCGCAATAGCACGCCTCAAGTCCGAGGACAGAAGGCGCTTTGCCGACCTTCTCAACATCGTCAAGGATCTGCCCGAGTACAAGGTCAGGGCCATCGACATCGGCAAGGGTGGCTTTGGCGAGGTCATGCTGGCGATCCGCGAGGGCAACGGCCGCGGCTCGGTTACCGTGCCCGCGCGGCAGATGAGCGACGGAATGCTGCGGATGCTCGCCATCGCGACGGCCTTGCTGACCGGCGGCGGTGGACTCGCAATTGAAGCCGCAGCGGCACGCGTCACCTCCGCTCCGACGCTCGTCATTGAGGAGTTGGAGAACGGCCTCCACCCTAGTCAAGCTGCTCGCGTCCTGTCCTTCGTCAAAGACGCTTGCCAGGAACGTGACCTGCAGGTCGTCCTCACAACTCATAGCCCAGCCCTGCTCGACGCGCTGTCCGGTGACGATCACGAAGGAGTCCTAGTGATTGATCGGACCTTGCGAACCGGAAGCAGCCGAGTCCGGCGGCTCGTCGACCTTCCCGGCTACCTACGGCTGATGGCTACCGACGGCCTCGGCGCCGCAGCGACATCGGGAACCCTGGCAACAGCCGGATACGCACAGAAGATGGACCCAGAAGGTGTCCGCGAACTGCTCGGAATTGCGTGACACATGTCTGAGGTGGTGTTTCTGGACACGTCCATCCTGACAAACCTGCTGAACGTGCCCAGGAAAAACACCGATCGCGTCGAGGTCACTGCACTGTTCCAGGGCTTGGTTGAGCACGAGGCGACGTTTGTCATCCCTTAGCCGCTGTTATCGAGACTGGCAATCACATCGCGCAGTGTGATGGACGCGCTCGCCGCCAAGCACAAGCCGACTCGCTGGTTTCTTGCACGCGGCCTGCTCCGATCGGGCCCCTTGGGTTATCAGCGGCGCGCGATGGGATCGCGAAGGGCTCGCGACGCTCGTCGACGGATGGGACGGCGGACTTTCGCTGAGCGGCTTCGCCGAACAAGGGATCGGCGCAGGCGACGCAGCATTCTTCTTGAAATGCGCCTCTATCGAACCAAGGTTCCTTCGGGGCAACCAGTGCGGCTTTGGACGCTTGATACCGGATTGGCGCCATACGCGTGACTCCGCCACCGCCTTACGCGCGCACTCCGTACTTGATCGAACCTGTTGGCGGCGCTCGCGACGACGCCGTGCTAGCTCCTCTCCAGCGCGAGCAGTGGCTGAACAGTCCGGTCCTCGTCGAAGAGAAACTCGACGGAGCGAACGTCAGCATCTGGCAACACGACGGTCGGCTTGAAGTTGCCAGCCGAGGCGGACCGACTTCGATGGACCGGGGAAGACAACTTGGTCGCCTGCGTGGCTGGGTGGCCGAGCACGAAGGGCAGCTTCGTAATCTCACCACAGGGGGATGGGGCGCATACGGCGAGTGGCTCTGGTTGAGTCATTCGGTGCTCTACGATCGGCTGCCGGATCTCCTGGTGGTCCTGGATCTTTGGCATCCCTCCCGGGATTGCATCGCTCCTGATGAGCGAGATCGACGCTGCGGCGAAGTCGGCTTGACTTGTCCGCCACGTTTGTTCCTTGGAACTCTTACATCGACTGATCGACTTCTCAAGTTGTTGGGGCAGTCTTCCTACTCGTCAACCGCAGCGATGGAGGGGGCGGTACTCCGGGACCAGCAACGCAGACGATGCAAGGTGCTTCGTCCAGGCTTCTTACGACGTCAGGACGAAGAGTGGAAGCAAGCACGCGGCCATAACCAAGTCGGGCGTCCGGTGACCGTGAGATCTGGTCCATGACCAGGGACTCACGCGGACGTAAATGGGGTACGGCTGGCCGGAAGCGAGGCCTGCCAGCCCAGGGCCTGCTCTCCTACGGCGAGGACGAGATACCAGATGGCAGCGGCCAGGACCGGAACGGCGAGCACGCGATAGGAACCTGCTCGCGCCAGGCGTAGGCCGTACCAGGCCAAGCCCAGCCAGATCAGCCAGAGGACGAGGATCGCCCAGATCGGCGCGACCAGGCCCGAGGCCAGATAGAAGACCCGACTGCCAGCATGCCGACCGCAGCGATGACCGCGGCGGCGACCCTGAGTCCCCGGTCGTCACGAAGCTGCAGTGGCTTCGAGGTCGTCATGGGTGGCAGTGTCGGCGCCATGACTGGATACGAGGAGTTTCTGGGCGCCCGCGACTTCCTGCTCGACCATCGCGAGGAGTACGCCGCAGCGGTGGAGGGGTTCGGCTGGCCTCAACCGGAGGAGTTCAATTGGGCGCTGGACCATTTCGACACGATCGAGCGCGACGCCCGCGCACTGTGGCTGGTCCACGAGGACGGCAGCGAGGAACGGTTCACCTTCGGTGACCTGACCGCGCTGTCCAACCGGATGGCTAACCTGCTGCACAGCCTCGGCGTACGGCGGGGCGACCGGCTGCTGCTCATGCTGGGCAACATCACTCCGTTGTGGGTCACCATGCTGGCGGCCACCAAGATCGGCGCGGTGCTCATTCCCAGTAGCACTCTGCTCGGACCGGAGGAACTCATCGACCGGCTCGAGCGTGGCGCAGTACGAGTCGTGGTGACCTCGAGTGGACTCACGACCAGCCTGACCGACCTCCCGCCGGTCGACATCCGGATCGCCGTCGGCCCGCCGGTCGAGGGTTGGACGTCCTATGACGATGCGATCGCCGGGCAGTCCGCGGACTTCACGCCGGACCGCCCGACTCCGGCCAGTGACCCGCTGTTCCTGTACTTCACGTCTGGCACTACCAGCAAGCCCAAGTTGGTCGAGCATTCCCACGCCAGCTACCCGATCGGGCATCTGTCGACGATGTTCTGGATGGGCGTACAACCCGGCGATGTGCACCTGAACGTCAGCTCGCCCGGTTGGGGCAAGCATGCCTGGAGCAACTTCTTCGGTCCGTGGAACGCCGGCGCCACGGTGTTCATGGTCAACCAGGCGCGCTTCGATGCCGCTGGCCTGCTGGACGCGATTGCGCGCGCTGAAGTGACCACATTCTGCGCGCCGCCCACGGTGTGGCGGATGCTGGTGCAGCAGGACCTGGTCTCGTACGACGTGGCGCTGCGCGAGGTGATCGGTGCCGGCGAACCGCTCAACGCTGAGATCATCGATCAGGTTCGGGCGGCCTGGGGACTGACGATCCGCGACGGTTTCGGGCAGACCGAGACCACCGCCGTCGTCGGCAACTCCCCCGGCCAGCCGGTCAAGGACGGGTCTATGGGCCGACCGCTCCCCGGGTACGACGTGGTGCTGCTCGATCCGGACGGCAGCCCGGCGCAGGAGGGCGAGATCTGCCTGACCCTCGAGCCGCGCCCGCTCGGCCTCATGAGCGGCTACCGCGACTCCGCCGAGCGCACGGCGCAAGCCATGGCCGGTGGCTACTACCGCACTGGCGACGTGGCCTCCCGCGACGAGGACGGCTACATCACCTATGTGGGTCGCGCGGACGATGTCTTCAAGGCCTCGGACTACCGGATCAGCCCGTTCGAGCTGGAGAGCGTGCTCATCGAACACGCCGCCGTCGCGGAGGCCGCCGTCGTGCCGTCGCCCGATCCGGTACGTCTGGCCGTACCCAAGGCCTTCGTCGTCCTGGTCGCCGGTCGTCAGCCCGATGCCGAGACCGCCCGGGACATCCTCGACTACTGCCGGGGGCGGCTGGCGCCGTTCAAGCGGGTCCGGCGGATCGAGTTCGCCGAGCTGCCCAAGACGATCAGTGGCAAGATCCGCCGGGTGGAGTTACGGGGCACCGAAGGAAGCCGAGATCTCAGCGAAGGACGCCGTACGGGCGAGTTCTGGGAGGAGGACCTGAGCCCGGACACGAACTCGTGACCAGCCCCGCCGAGACCGCCCGACCTCCGTACGACGACGCTGCCGCCTGGCGTGCGTTGGCCGCGCTGCGTGGGCCCTACCTGCCGTGGTCACCGGGCGCCATGCGTCCGGCCGGGCTGGTGACCCTGCTCAACGACGTGTGGTTCCGGTGCCCGGCGCTGATCGTCGAACTCGGCAGCGGCGTGAGCACCGTCGTGCTGGCCCGACTCCTTGCTGAGCTGGGGACCGGCCACCTCATGGCGGTCGAGCACGACGAGGCCTGGTCGGCCCGGGTGCAGCGGCAAATCGACCGAGAGGATCTGGCGGAAACAGTCACCGTCGTCTACGCCCCACTACGTCCGAACGGGCGCTCCTGGGACGGTTGCCAGTGGTACGACGAGGACGCGCTGATGGCGGCCCTCGACGCTGCCGCGCTAGACGCGGCGCCGATCGATGTCCTCGTCGTGGACGGGCCGCCAGCCTGGCAGCCGGGTGCAGAACATGCCCGCTACCCAGCGTTGGGCACGCTGGCCAACCGGCTGGCACCGGGGGCAAGGATCGTGCTCGACGATGTCGAGCGAGCCGGTGAGCAGGCTGTGCTCCTGCGCTGGCAGCAGGAGCACGGGCTGGACTTCGAGGTCCGCCCTGCCGCTGGGCTGGCGCTGGCCAGCTGGCCGGGAGCCTGAGCGTGGACGTGGTCCGGGTCATCGGGGTCCTGGAAGAAGGTGGCGCGCAGCTCTCGGCACTGCGGCTCTCATCCGGGTTGCGCGCACATGGAATCAACACTGTCCGGCTGCTCGCTGGACAGGCGACAGCCGGTGGCATCGTGATGGCGCGGCGATATGGCATCGACGTCGAGACGTTTGTCGACCCGGGTACCGGCGCGCGGGCGTCGTTGCAGTGGCGCTTGTGCACCGAGTTCGCCGACTGGATGGTCCCTCGGCTGGCCGGTGCCGATCTCGTCCACGCGCACATGGTCGGCGCCTGGATGGCGGCCGCGCAGGCGGCTCCGGCCGGTGTCGCCGTGATCGCCAGCGAACACAACGCGGTGACCTGGCCAGGTGGCGACTTCACCGAGCAGGCCGCCGCAGCATCCACCAGGATCGGCGCGTTCTTCGCGCACGGTCCGGCGGCCCGCTCCTTCGCTGTCTGCATCGGCGTCCCCGAGGCGAAGGTGCACGAGGGACGGTCGGCGGTGGAGGGCCTGAACGCGACTGCGCTGCCAGGACTGAGCCAACCCCGGGTCACGTTCACCGGTCGGCTCCATCCCGAGAAGGGACCGGACCTGCTGATCGAAGCGCTGGCTCTGACCTCGGCCCCGGTGGCCGGCTACCTGGTCGGCGACGGGCCGGACGCGATGGCGCTCGCTGCCCGCGTGCACGCGTTGGGCTTGGACGCCCGGGTCCGGCTCGTCGGCTGGGTCGACGAGCCCGCCCGCTACGTCGTGGGCTCCGCCGTTCACGTCGTCCCCTCCCGCGAGGAGGCGTGGTCACAGAGTGCGGTGGTCGGCCTCGGCCTCGGGATTCCGGTGATCGGTACGGCGGTGGAGGGTCTGCCCTACACCCTCGGTGCGGGTCGGGGGATCCTGGTGCCGCCCGAGGATCCGGTCGCTCTGGCGAAGGCCATCGACGCCGTTCTGGACGGCTCGACCCGGCTGGACCCCAGGCCGGGCCGGGCCTATGCCGGCCAGTTCAGCATGGCGGCGATTGCTGCGTCCTACGCCCGCATCTACCAGACGGTCCACGCCGCCACCTGAGGCGGTGACGGCCTCAGTTTGGGCTACCTGCCTCGGCGGGAACCTGCCAATGGCCGACCAGGTCTCGATACAGCGGGGAACGGAGTAACAGGTCGTCGTGCTCACCGACCGTCGCGCTCACTCCGTCGAGCACCAGGATCCGTCGAGCCCGAACTGCCGAGCTCATCCGGTGCGCGATCACGATCAACGTCCCGTGCCGGTCGGCGAAAGCGTGCTCCACCCGGGCCTCAGCGACCGGATCGAGGTGGCAGGTGGCCTCGTCCAGAATCACCACAGGGGCGGTGCTGACGTAGGCCCGGACGAGCGTGAGGAGTTGCCGCTCGCCGGCCGACAGCGGCGCGGGGTCGATCTCCGCGGCGTACCCGCCGAGCCGTGCCACCAGCGCTTCGGCGCCCAGCAGGTGCACCGCCTCGTCGAGAT
Source organism: Actinomycetota bacterium (assembly GCA_030860305.1). The sequence continues at coordinate 1,216 of JALZIL010000205.1, read as the reverse complement.
CGGCGTCGGTGACCTCCGGACGCAGGTACGAGAGGTTCTCCCGCACCGTGCCGGCGAACACGTAGGCCTCCTGCGGAATCAGGACGCGCCGGGCGGCCAACTGCTGGGCTGATTGACCGAGCAGACCGACGCCGCCGAGGCTGACCTGTCCGGCCTGCGGTTCCAACAGACCGGTCATCAGCCCGGCCAGGGTGGACTTGCCGGCCCCACTGGGTCCGACGATGGCGAGGTGATCCGCTTCGGGGATGCTCAGGTCCAGGCTCCGAACAACCGGATCGGCCCATTCGCTGTAGCCGAAGGTGATCCCGTTCAGGGCCAGGTCGTACCTGCCACCCCGGTCCAGGTCAGCGCCTTCGGCCGCCGGGGCATCGTCGGTGCTGTCGGCACCTGCGCCGCCGGTCTCGACGATGCGTCGCAGGGTCACCATCAGCCATAGTCCCGGTCCGCTGAGCCCGTCGACCAGCGTCTGCAGGGCCGGCTGAAGACCCTGCAGGACATAGGTGGCCGCGCCGAGCAGCACACCGGTGGTCGCGCCCTGCTCGATCAACCAGGGACCGAAGGCAAGGATGAGGATGAGCGGCACCCAGCCGCCGAAGGCGACGGTGAGGGTCGCCGCGCCGGTGAGCCGACTCACCGCGGTCGTAGCAGTCCGGGCGTTGTCGATGTGACCGCCCACCGAGGCGTGCGCCAACTCCTGCCCACCGCAAGCGGCGATGTCGCGCAGGCCGGCACCGACAGTTGCGGCCGTCTCCGCGATGCTTTCGTCGGCCAGGATCGAAGCGCGCTGCTGGCTCGCCATCCGCCGTAACACGAGCGTGAAGAGCGCCAGGGCTACGGCTAGCGGCGGAAGTACCAACGGAAGTACGGCCGGGGCCAGCGTGATCAGCCCGATCAGGGCGCCGACCGTGACGACTACGAACTGCTGCACGACGATGAGCACCGCGGCGTAGGCCTCGCGCACGATCTCGACCTGCTGGGTGAGCCGGGCTACGTCACCGCTGGGCGGGCGGGCGCCGCGCTGTGTCGAGTCGCGCAATGCACCGGTGACCACGCCGGTGACCAGGTCGTCGCGGAAGGGCTCCACCACGTCCGCCAGCCGACTCAGCGTCTCGTGGGTGCCCCAGGCGCCCAGTGCGACGCTGATCGCCAGCAGTCCCAGCCAGCCGAAGCCGACCCCCAGCCGCCCTGCGAGAAATCCTTCGTCGACGGCCAGGGC
>JALZIL010000187.1 GCA_030860305.1 Actinomycetota bacterium | reverse complement strand
AGGGTGGTCAATTCGACCGCTTCGACCTTGTCCTGGCCGTGGACCTCGCTCACCGTCGTACCGAGCTTCCACTTGATCTTGTCGTTGTCCCGGGCCCGGTCCTGCATGATCTTGCTCGCCCGCAGCTCCTCGCGGCGATGCACGATCGTCACCGACTTGGCGAAGCGGGTGAGGAAGGTGGCTTCCTCCATCGCGGAGTCGCCACCCCCGACCACGGCGATGTCTTGGTCGCGGAAGAAGAATCCGTCGCAGGTCGCACACGCCGAGACGCCGCGGCCGAGCAGCCGGGCCTCGTTGTCCAACCCCAGGTAGCGATACTTGGAGCCGGTGGCCACGATCACGGTCTTGGCGAGGTAGGTCTCATCCCCGACCGTGACGACCTTGGGGTTCGCGGTCAGGTCGACCTCGGTCACATCGGTGGGAACCAGTTCGGCGCCAAAACGTTCGGCCTGCCCGCGCAGGTCCTCCATCAGCTGGGGCCCCTGGATGCCCTCGACGAAGCCCGGAAAGTTTTCCACCTCGGTGGTCGTCATCAGCGCGCCGCCGTACTGCGCGCCCTCGAAGACCAGCGGCACGAGATTGGCCCGCGCGGCATAGATCGCCGCGGTGTACCCGGCCGGTCCGGAGCCGATGATGATCACATTGCGTACCTGGGCAGGCACCTGACTTCACCCTCGCTTCTGTGGTAGCTGACAGGGACAACGTGAGCGTACGGGCGGACATTCCCGGCGCCTTTGCCGGCGTTGTACGCCGTTTGCGGGTGCGGCAGAAGCCGCAAAGCGCGTAGAGAGTCCACAAAGCGGTCGGACCGATCGGTACGGCGTGCCGAACGTAGGGCGGCGCTAGATCTGGCCCTCGTCGATGGCCTCGATCTCCGGGTCTTGCCGCGAGCAGTCGTCCACGACGATGACTCGGGCCAGGGCCGGATCTGAGGTGGTGAAAAACACCGCATCCCGGTCGCGTCCGCCGTACCGGATCTCGATCACCCCGATCAGCTCGTCGACGCCCCCGACTTGAACGCTGGCCACGCAGTCCTGCGGGGCCGGGGTGCCCTCCAGCTCCAGGGGCTCGTCGCCCGCACCGCCGTTGACCAGGCCGCGCACCGCGCCGGGCAAGCTGTCCGCATCGAGATCGGGCAGGTCGCCTGGGGCGGCCTCTTCGCCGTCGTTGCCGGCCCCCGCGCTGACGTCAGCCCCGGAAGTGTCGTCGCCGAGTTGGGAGACCAGGACACCACCGCCACCCAGGACGATCACACCGGCGGCAGCAATCCCGAGCAGTTGCTGGCGCCGTACCCGGCGCCGCCTGCCCTGGTCGATCGAGACGACACTCGCCGCACTGGCCAGGGCGGCATCGATGCGGGTGACCACATCGGGGGGCATGGCGATCGGCGGCAACCAGCGCAGCTGGCTGCCGGTCCGATCCAGCGCCTGCAGCACCGTCGAGCATTCCGCGCACGCCTCGACGTGCGCCCGCGCCGCGCGTTCGTCGGCCGGAACAAGCAGATCAGCCGACAGATCGGCCAGGACATCGAGGTCCGGCCCGCTCGCCGGATGCGGCGCGGTACTCATCGCTCCTCAGCGGAGAAGAGTGCTTCGTCGGTACTCATCGCTCCTCAGCAGAGAAGAGGGCTTCGTCGGTCATGACTCCTGACCTCCCTTCGACATGCCTGCCGACGGTCCCAGCAGACGTGTGCGCCCCTGCGGGTGCGTGCGTTGACAACTATGTCTCACGGTAGCTGGCCATGGGCGGTTCCGATGGCTGGCTGAACTTGAGACGTGCCGAGCGTGGCCGCGGTTCCACAGCCTTCGATCCGCGCGGCTCGTCGGCGCAGGCCAGGTCGACGAGGCCTCCGCCGTCAGCGGTCGCGCAGGTGTCCGAGCGAGCAGGCCAACCGAGCCCGACCTCGGGCGCAGCGGCTCTTGATCGTCCCGATCGGTACGCCGAGGGCCTCCGCGGCATCAGCAACCGGAAAGCCCTGTACGTCGACCAGCACGATGGCCGCACGTTGATCGATCGGTAACCGACCGAGCGCTTCTTCCACCGCTATCCCGAGTTCCCGCTCGGCGATCCGGTCGCGGGGGTCGGCCGGCTGGAAGGACTCCTCTTCGCGCAGCGCAACGCTGGGCCGCGCGGCGCGGCGGCGGGCGAGGTCCAGACAAGCATTGACGACGATGCGGTGCAGCCACGTGGTCACCGCGGACTGCCCGCGAAAAGATCCGGCGTTGCGAAAGGCTGAGATCAACGCTTCCTGTACGGCGTCGGCGGCATCTTCGGGATTGCGTGTGGTGCGCAGCGCTACCGCCCAGAGTCGGTCACGGTGGCGACGGACCAGCTCGTTGAACGCGTCGGAGTTGCCGTTGACGTGCGCAGCCAGCAGTGCATCGTCACTGGCGGTGCCCAGCGCCGACGAGGTCCCCCCGGCGCCGGCGGGTCTGCTGGCGGCCACGAAAGGCGACCTTAGTGCCGGTCCCCTCCGGAACCCCTAAACGATCATTAGCTGGACGCTCGATCGGTGCTGACCGGATATCGGAAGATCGTGAGCGGTGGGAGGGCATTCAGCCCTGCATCTCAGGCGCTCACGATCATGAAGGGGGCTGCCTCGATCAGGTATTTGACCGGTCGCTCACTGCCGAGCTTCAGGTGCCGAGGATGCGGCACTCGGCGAGCGCCCCACGAAAGCCGCCGTTGCTGTCGACGAGCCGGATGAACCAGATGATGACGAACCGGGCTCGTACCGGCTCGGCCAGGGCGACCGAACCACTTTCCGCGAACGGGTCCAGCGCCCCGACGACCGAGTAGCTCTCCAGCGGTGCATCAGGGGCGGCCCCCACGCGGACCTCGACGGCTCCGCCGGGCAGATTGGTGGCCAGCTCGACCGAGTTGATCGTCTTTTCGGCCCCTAGATCGAAGATGATCCCGACGCCGGGCTTGAGATTCCCCAACTCGGGAGTGCCCTGGTAGGTCAGCGTCGGCCAGGCCGAGCCGACGTCTCCGTCGTAGGACAGGCCCACCTCGTCGTCGTTCTCCGGCTGCCCGTCGCCGAACGGGTCGTAGACCGCTGCGCCGACCGGGGGCAGCGGCACCGGGGCGGCCGGCGCCTCGGTCGACTCGGTGGCCTCGCTGCCCACGGTCTCTGGTGACGTGGGCGCGCTGCCCGCCGACGTCGGAAGCAGCGGGCTGTCGTCGTCGCTGCCGGCGATCACCGCGCTGAACTGCTGGCCCACGAACACTCCGAGCAGCACCACCAGGATCAGTGCGACGACGGGTACGGCGTAGATGAGCACCTTGCGTCGAGTCTGGCTTCCTTCGTACGGACCGCCGGTCTCGGGGTCGTCCTCGTCGTCGTAACTGCCCCAGGTCCCACTGTCATCCAGCCACGCATCGTCGTCATCGTCGGCATAGTGGATCGGGAAGCTGCCCGAGTCGCTGCTCAGCTGGCTCGCTGGGGCGCCTTCGGATTTGGCCGGCCTTTGAAAGAGGTCGCGAGCCCGGCCGCTGCGGCTCGTTTTCGACGGCGCTGCCGCGGCTGCCCCAGCCGATGCTGCGCCGTCGGCGCGCCCGGACGGTATCGCAACCGTGGACGGTGCCGACGGTGGCGACGGTGGCGCCGGTGGCGACGGGGTCGGGGGTGCCGACGGGGTCGAGGGTGCGGAGGTCGGCGACGCGGTCGCGGCGGCAGCCGCGGCCGGCGCGGACGACACGGAGGGGATCGAGGATGCCGACGGCGTGGTCCGGGCGGCTGACTCGGACAGCGTGGACGGCCGGGATGCGGCGGACTGCGTGGACTGCCGGGATGCGGCGGACCGCGCGTCCGCTGTGAGTGGGGCGCCCCGGGTGGTCTCGTCGGCATCGGAGGGCGTTGCTCCGACCGGGATTCGAGACGTCGTCCGGTCGGCGTCTGCGGTCGCCGGCCCAGCGTTTGCGGTCGTTCCGTTGTTCGCGGTCGTTCCAGCGTGTGCGGTCGTTCCTGCGGCACGCGTTGGCTCAGCGGTGCCGTTGACGGCCCTCCCTCGGTCCGCGTTGTCGGCTATGGCAGCCGACTCCCGCCGGTCAGGCTCGGGCGGCCCGGCACCCCCACCCGGGCGATGGGCGGCTGCGGGGGCGTCCTGCTGCGGCACCGGGACGGTCGGCGGCGCTGGCACCGGGGCGGCCCGGGGTGCCGACGGCGCAGATGTGGACCGCAGAGTCGGAGCCGTGTCCCTGGTTGGGGTATCCGAGTCAGGATCCAGGCCACCCACCCGCTCACCGGTGCGGCCCGCCGTGGCGCCGGCCGGCGATTGCGACCGAGTGCGCGGACGCAGGACGGTGGCGAACGCGGCAGCGCTACCCAACTGCCGCGAAGGGTCCCGATCCAGGGCGCGCTGACAGAGCACGGCGAGGTCACGCGGGACGCCACGAGGGATGCGTCGAGCGACATCCGGATCGTCGAGGTCGGTTTGCTGCCCGGTGAGGGCGGCGTACAGCAGCCTTCCTAATTGCTGGATGTCACCGCGCTCGTCGGCGAACAACGCCGGTACGCCGGCAACCGTCACCGCGGCGTTGTCGCGCAAGAAGACCCGTTCGGCGGTGATCCCGCCGATCGGCAGGCCGGCGTGGTGTGCCTCGGTGATCGCGTCGGCCACATCGCCGATCGTCTGCCGAGCAGTGGTCGGACTCAGCGGACCGTGGGCTGCCAGCGTGTCGGCAAGCGACGTACCGTCGATCCACTCGGAGACCACGATCGCGTACTCACCGTGGTCCACGGCCTCGTAGACCATCCCCAGACTCGGATGGGCGATCATGCTCATCTCGAGCGCCCGGTCGAGGAACAGGCGCGCGGAGTTGCCGCCGGGGGCGAGCACGCGCAGGACGACATCGCGTTCGGCCAAGGTGTCCCGCGCGCGCCAGGTCCGCACCTTGCCACCGGCGAAGCGCTCGTCGGCCCCGAAGGGCGCGACGAGGGCATATCGCCCGCCGACCGGTGGATCGCCTACCTGCACCTCGCCCGTTCCCTCCGACTGTGTCTTTTCAAGCCTCGCTCGCTGCGCTCACCGGTCGGTCCGCTCCTCGCTCGTTCCTCGCTACGATGCTCCCGACCTCTCGACTGTCTTTTCAAGCCTCGCTCGCTGCGCTCACCGGTCGGTCCCTCCCGTCGGCTCACGTCCTATCAAACCTTCCGCTGGCCCTCGACTCATTGTCTCGTACGTCGCAGTCCGGTCACGGTCTCGCGTATCACGGGCAGCCGGACCAGCCAGAGGCCGGCCACCACAACAGTGCCCAGAACGGCGCTACCCATGCCGACCACCAGCAGAGAACGCAGCGGGCTGTCGGCGTCCGGGATGGCCCAGCCCACCAGGAAGTAGGCCGCGACCGCGCCAACCGCGGCGAAGCCACTGACGACCGCACCGGTACGCAGGATCGGCCAGGTCTCGACATGACCGAACCGTCGTCGCAACAGCGACTGGCCCACCACCGCACCGACACAGAAGCTCAGTGCGTTGACCGCACCCAGGGCAGGTACGACGTTCTGCGGCTCCACGAACACCGGCACCAGCAAGGCCAGCGGGACGCGAACCACGACCATGACCAGGTTCAACATTGTCGGCGTACGGGCATCCTTCATCGCGTAGAACACCCGCATGTGCAGCAGGGTCAGCGCGAAGGGCACCAATCCGATCCCGCTCAGCGCCAGCGCGGTACCGACCGTACGAGCCTGGTCGACGCCGACCTGGCCGTGGGCGAACACGACGATGGCGACGTTCGGCCCGAAGACCATGAACAGTGCGGCGACCGGGATCAGGCCGAGGCTGGTCAGCCGGGCGCCCAACGACAGGTCGCTGATCAGGGCCGGGGTGTCCCCGCGAGCTGCCGCGCGGCTCATCCGGGGGTGCAGGGCGGTCAGCAGGGCCACGCCCAGGATGCCGTACGGGAGTTGGAAGAGAAGATTGGCGTTCGCGTACGCGTTGGAACCCAGCCCGCCCTCGCGCGCGGCGGAGTTGGCCACGTTGCTGAACACGATCAGGCTGACCTGGCTCACCGCGACGTAGCCCAGCACCC
>JALZIL010000133.1 GCA_030860305.1 Actinomycetota bacterium | reverse complement strand
GCACGTGTCTGATCGGAACGATGCGCCCATGAGAAAGGCCCGGCATCAACAGCTGCCGGGCCCACTCGACCGATCGACGTCGCATGAGCATCGCGACGCCGTGCCCGCGCGCGAACGCGGGTGACCGGACCCGATCACTCGGCTGCACCTGGAGGGCAGTCGGCGGGCGGGTGGGAGCGGGCTCCTCTTGCTCACCTGCAATGCACAGGTGGGTCACTAGTGAGAATACCAGCGCGCCGGATCAGGCAGTGCAGCCCGGCGATAGGGCGCCTGTGCTCAACCGGCTCTGGACTGCGCCAGTAGTCGACGAAGTGCCTCCGTGGCCTCAGCGGCCAAGTCGCCGTCCACCGCCTGGATGGCCAGCAGGGTGAGCGCGTCGTCGTCCTCGAGTTCCAACGTCGCCCAGGGAGCAGCGCCGCTGAACCGTACCGAACGGACCACCTGCCAGGGAATGTGCTTGGCCCCGCCGAGATTCCGGACCACCAAGCCGCCGGCATCCGCCCGGACATAGGGCCGGGCGAGCACCAGGATCGCGCCGCCGAGAATCAGGCCGACGCCGATCATCGCCAGCTGATCGGCCGTACGGAAGGTGACGGCAGCTGTACTCGACTGCTTGAGCAACACCCCGACCACGATCATCGCGAGGACGACCAGCGCGGCCAGGGACCAGGCCATGATCCGGGTCTTGCGAGGTCGGATGGTCAGCACTGCACCGAGTCAGCTGCCCAGATCCACGATCGCCGCGACCGGTCCCCCTCCGGAGGGACCCTGGTGCACGGCAGCGACGGAGACGAACACCGCCGGGTCACCGGTCACAGCCGCGGTCACCCCTCCGACGCAGGCCTTGATCTGGCGGTGCCAATGCACGTCCGAGTCGTCGAGCATGGCGTTTCGCCGGTCGCGAACCTGACCAGACGGGTCGGCCTCACACTTGAGGAAGACGTTGACCAGCCGACCTTGCAGATCGGTGTGATGCGGCCGTTCCGGCAGCTCCAGCCCGGCGTTGCGGATCGCCGCCCAGATCCCGTCCTGGTCGAGGGCGTCCTGCATCACCGAATGCCCGATGCGGTACCGCCCTCCGACGCCTCGGGCGTTTCCGACCACCACGATCTGCGCCTGGTCGAGTTCGACCCCCGACGAGCAGGAAGCGACAGCGCTGAAGAGGGACAGGTCGTGCATCACCTGGTCATCGGTCGGCATGTCGATCTCTCCGAGGGCAACGGCGATGCCGAGCGCTGTCGTCGCATTGGACAGGTCCATCGACTCGTGGGTCTGCTCGGTCCAGACCTGCTTGCCGCGGGACTTGGCGTCTCGGATGGTGTCGATGGTCAGCAGCGGGGTCTTGGTCTGCACGTAATGCACGTCGGCGGGATCGGTGATGCCGGCCTTCTTCATCGCCTCCACGACACCCGCGGCCACCTTCTCGATCATCGGCGTACGGCCGATGTCCTCGGGCAAGAGCTTCTCGCTCATCGCGAAGCCGACCGTCAAGCGGGGCTCGTCGGTCTGCGCCACTGAGTCGGGCGCGAGGGTGGCGAAGATGGTGGCGTGCGGGGAGATGATCCCGTCGGTGCCGCCGGACCAGACGATCGGGATTTTCTTGACCTCCGCTGCGTCACGGGATCCCTTGGCCTGCAATACTTCCCGGAACGCCCGATCGGCGATGATCCGGGTGTAGTCGTTGACTCCCCCGTTGCCTTCGGTCTTGCCGATCACCGCGACCACCCGGTCTGCCTGGAGAACACCTTCGTCGATGAGCTTCGCGAGTTCGGAGGCGTCGCTGACCGAGTGCAGCGGGACCTTGCGGACTTCGATCGGGTCGGGGCGGGAATCGCTGGACTGGGGCACCGGTGGCGGCCTTTCGTGTCGTGGGCTGTCGCCGCGATCCGGGTCAGGGGACCCCTGCAACGACGGATTCTTGGCAATCTTCCCCTGTCGCGCCGCTGGGCGCTCGAAGGGTCACGCCGTTGTGGCGTCGATCACCGTTCCGTACGTGCCCCTGACGCCGTCGGCGATACGGTCCAGCGAGGTGATCACCGCTCGCGTCCCGCCTCCTTCGACGAAGCCCAGGGCGGCTTCGACCTTGGGCCCCATGCTGCCGCTGCCGAACTGGCCCGCGTGCGCGTGTTCGCGTAGCTCCGCAGCGCTGATCCGGTCCAGCGCCTGGGCCTGCGGGGTACCGAAGTCCACCATCACGTGGCTTACGTCAGTTGCGATCAGCAACACATCGACGGCCAGCGACCTGGCCAACAAGGTCGCGGTCAGATCCTTGTCGATCACAGCCTCGACACCACGCAAGGTGCCGTCCGGATTCCGTACGACGGGGATGCCGCCGCCACCGGCTGCTATGACCACATGACCGGACGAGATCAGGGCAGACATCGTGGCCACATCCAGGACCTCGAGCGGCTTCGGCGAGGCGACAACGCGGCGCCAACCCCGCTCGCCGCGATCCTCCCAGTGCTGGCCGTGGTCGAGAAGTTGCTGCGCCCGTTCGCGCGACAGGTACCGCCCGATCGGTTTGGTCGGCCGGGTGAACGCGGCATCGTCCACGTCGACGACGGTCCGGGTAACCAGTGCCGCGGTCTCCCTGCGTAGGCCACGGGCCAGCAGCGCCGCAGCCAGGGAATTCTGGATCGTGAACCCGATCGTCGCCTGGGTCTGGGCCACACACCAGTCCAGCGGTACGGGCGGGACTTCGCCTGCGGCCATCTCGTTCTTGACCAACAGATTGCCGACCTGAGGTCCGTTGCCGTGGGTCAACACGATGTCGTGTCCAGCGACGACCAGGTCGGCCAGCCGTTCGCATGCCCGCGCAATCGCTTTCTGCTGGGACTCGGTCGATGCGTCCCCACCCGGACCGGTCATCGCGTTGCCACCAAGGGCGATCAGGACGCGCACGGCGACATCATGGCGGTACCGGTCAGCCGAGCGACACGCGGGCGGTCAGCTCAACCGTTCCTGACTCAGGCCGATCGGAGTCCCGTCCGGATCCTGCACAAAGGCGATCCACAGCTCGGTGGTGCCGTCGCTGTGCACCAGCCGCGGTCCGGATATCCCCTCAGCACCACGAGCCACGGCGGTCTCGTACGCATCGTCCAGATCAGCCACCCCGTAGTAGACGACCGGCCGGGACCGGAACCGCTCGTCCTCGGGCACCGCGAGATACAGCCGTACTCCGACGGCGTCGAAGAAGGCCATCGGCTGGCCTTGGACGGTGAAGAGGTGCCGAAGTCCGAGCACGTCCCGATAGAAGGCCACGGACCTCTCGATGTCGGTGACACTGACGTGGATCTGCAGGATGCCGGTGTGTTCGATCGCCATGTCGGGTCGCCCTTCATTCATAGAGTTGATGTTTTACACTATGAAGCATGGCCGAAGTCCAACGCCAGACCGACGGTACCCTGCCGCTGCCTTCCCGGGTGCTCGATGACCCCCGACATCAGGCGGCCAACCGGCTGCACTCGATGGCGATCCAGCTGTTGCGGGCCGCCCGCGTCGAAGATGCGGCGCTCGGGATCACTCCGGAGCGGCTCTCGGTCCTGTCTGTACTCGTGTACGGCGGTCCCACCCTGTTGGGAAGACTGGCGGCAATCGAGCAGGTAACCCCGCCGGCGATCACCCGACACGTGGACGCCCTCGAACGCGATGGGTTAGCCGGGCGGGAGGCCGTCGCCGGAGATCGCCGCGCCATCCGAGTTCGTGCCACACCAGCGGGCCGGCGGTTGGTCGAGCGGGGTCGTCGAAGCCGCATCCGGGCAGTGGCCGCAATGCTCGCCGAGTTCGACGAGCGCTCCCTTGCCGAGGTGGACCGCGTCAGTTCCCGCCTGCTCGCCCGATTGAACCCACACTGACGACGGCGTCGATGTGCGGTGTTTGTGGTCAGTTGCCTACGCCGCTGTCCAGATCGGCATGATGCCCTGAACTGGGGACTGAGGACCCGGCGTCGGCATGGGCGATGTGGACCAGCTGGCGCCAGATCACGACCACGAAGATCGCGGACCCGACGAAGGCGAACCAGAAGGGTGCGGTGACGCCCCACTGGCGGGCGATCAGACCGCCGATCCCCGACCCGATGACCAGGCCGCCAAACACCCCAACCAGATTGACGCTGCCGACCCGCCCCTGCAGAGCAGTCGGCACGGCGCGTTGCCGCACCGTGATCGACGTCGTGCCCCAGATGAAGGCATGGGCACCGAAGACGAAGAAGATAGCCAAAGCCACCCACTGCGACGTGGTCAGCGCCAGCGCAAGATGTGTGAGCGTCTCGACGATCAGCCCGATCCGCATGATGTTCCCGAGACTGATCCGTCGAGTGATCCAGCCGTAGGCCGCGGTGCCGAGGAGGCCCCCGACGGCCGAGACGGTGGTCAGCAGCCCGAACCCGATCGGGTCCATACCCAGGCGTTGAGTGGCATAGAGGACCAGCACCGACCACGCGGCTCCGAAGGTGATGTTGAACATGAAGATGGTGAGCATCAGCGTGCGCACGGCCGGATGTGCCCAGGCCCACCGGAGCCCGTCGCCGATGTCCTGCCTGAGGCGACCGTGCTGTTCGCGGTCATGTCCGTGGGGCGGCAGCGAGATACGGGAGATCAGCAGCGCACCGAGGGCCACTAAGATGGCTTGACCGACAAACGGCCAGGCCATCCCGATGGTGAACATCGCCGCCCCGAGTGGCGGACCGCCGAGTTGGTTGACGGTGATGAACCCGGTGGTCAGGCGGGCGTTGCCGATGGCCAGGTCGTCCCGGTGGACCAACATGGGCAGCAGGGTGCTCGAGGTGTTGTCGGCGAACACCTCGGCCGTACTGATCAGAAACAGACACCCAAGGACCACGGCGATAGAGATCGCGTCTGTGGCGATCGTCATGCACAGCACGACGAGGACGGCCGTACGAGCCAGGTCCACCGTGACCACGATCAGTCGCCGATCCAGCCGATCCGCTACGGCGCCGGCGAGCAGGCCGAACAGCAGCGGCGGCAGCCACTGCAGCAGCGCGGCTAGCGCCACGAGGAGCGGGTCATCGGTCTGGGAGGCGACCAACAGCGGCCCGGCGGCGATCGCGATCCCGTCGCCGAGGTTGGAGGTCCACGACGACGCGAGCAGCCAGCGGAACCCGCGGCCGAGCCGGGTCGGCGCGATGACCTCTACGACGCGGAGCACGCGGCCAAGGTAGTCGCCGAGGTCCGCAGGGGTCGCGACCTTTCCTACGAAGCAGGCGACCCCTCGTCGAGCCAAGCACGTACGGAGTCATTGTGTTCGCCCAGTGCCGGCGGCGGACGGTGCACGACGGGTTCGGAGTCGTCGAATCGCAGCGGCGGGCCGGGCAGGGTGATGGTGCCCAGCACCGGGTGCTCGACGTCGACGAGCAAGCCCTGCGACGCCGTCTGATCCCAGTCGTAGACCTGTTGCAGAGTGCGGATCGCACCGGCCGGAACGCCGATCGACTCCAGTCGAGCCAGCCAGGACTGGCTCAGGTCCTCGGCGAAGACCGCCTCTATGAGCGTGATGAGCTCGTCCCGGCGGGCCGTGCGTTCACTGTTGGTGGCGAACCGAGGGTCATCGGGATCCAGCCGAACCAGCGGGGCGAACTTACGCCAGAGCGCCTGGCTGCCCACCGACAGCTGGACCGTTCCGTCGGCTGTATGGAAGGCGCCGTACGGGGTGATTGCCGGATGGTGATTCCCCTGCGCCGTCGCAACCTCGCCGGCCACCGTGTACCGGGTTCCCTGAAACGTGTGCACCCCCACCATGGCCGCCAGCAGCGACGTCCGCACGACACCGCCCTTGCCGGTCCGCTCGCGCTCGTGCAAGGCGGCGAGGATGCCGTACGCGCCGTACATCCCGGCCAGCAGGTCGGCGATCGGTACGCCGACTCGCTGGGGATGGTCGGCATCGGTGCCGGTGATGCTCATGATCCCGCCCTCACCCTGGGCGATCTGGTCGTAGCCGGGGCGGCCACCTTCTGGCCCGTCGTGGCCGAAGCCGGTGATCGAGAGAACCACTAGGCGTGGGTTCAGCTCGGCTATCCGGTCGACGCCGAATCCGAGCCGATCCATGACCCCGGTTCGGAAGTTCTCGATCAGCACGTCGCCACGGCCGATCAGACGCGTCAAGAAGTCCTTCCCGTCATCGGTCTTCAGGTCGGCCGTCACAGACTCTTTGTTCCGGTTGCAGGACAGGAAGTAGGTAGAGATGTCCTCGTCCGGCCCGACGAACGGCGGTCCCCAGGATCTCGAGTCGTCGCCGCCCCCGGGAGTCTCGACCTTGATCACCCGGGCACCCAGGTCGCCGAGCATCTGCCCGCAGTGCGGCCCGGCCAGCGCCCGGGTCAGATCGAGGACGACGAGGTCAGCGAGCGGTCCGGCCATGGCGCGGATCGTAGGCCGACTGCCAGGCGCTACGTCCGAATAATCGCAGCCGATTGCGGCCGATGATTCGGACGCTGCGGTCGAGGGGTGGCACTCCATCCGGCCGAGCGCAGTGCCTCTTCCACCTGATCGAGGAAGGCATCCGGGGCTACCCGTAGGCCGAGCACTGGAATCCGCAGGACGCGTAGCCCGCCGTTCGTCACCGCGTTCTGCCGTAGCGCATCCGGGATGGAGGCCTGCACCGCTTCGTGCTGCACCCCATCGATTTCGACTGCCAGTTTCCATTGTTCCCAGCAGACATCGAGGTAGTACCTGCCGCCCGGTCGACGAACCACCTTTTGCCGCGTCGGCCTCGGAAGACCCCGACGACGACAGAGGGCAGCGAAGTCCAGCTCCGACAGTGCCAGCGCTCCGTCCACGAGATCGGCGACGACGGCGCCGAGAAACTTCCGCCGGCGATGGCGCGCAACCGAGGAGAGCACCTGCCGGATCTCGACCGGGCTGGCCAAGCGTTGCTGTGTCGCCATGGCCAGGATGAGCGCCGCCTGCCGATCCGTGCACGCCCAAAGCGCCGCGTGGACGGCCGCCGCCGCAGGTCGCACCCGCGGGACCCCCGAGCAGATCACGTCCTCGGAGTCCCATCGTCGAGTCTCGTGCACCGCTATGCCAACGGGCCGTCGCGGTCGCGCCGACTTGGGGCAGCTGACATGGACAACGTCGTCGTACCCGGTCAAGCCGGCGGCACGCAGTGCAGTCACGCCATCGAGCACCGCCTTGGAACCGACCTCGAAGACGGCGCACCACCAGGACGCCAGCTCACCGAGGTCGCCGGTATGCACGCAGATGCTCTGTTGGCCATGCGGTCTCCAGCGCCCGGCTCGAACCTCGCAGCGGACTTCGCTGCGAGTCAAACCGAGCGCGTACAGCTGCCGTCGTGACAGCACCCCGCCCTGATCAGCGGCCAGCGATGCGACCATGCGACGTCGCGCCATCCGTACGTCGGATGGACGCTCCAGAGCCAGCTGCGTCCGAAGCACCGAACTCAACTGCGTTCGGTCGCTCGGACGTCCGGGATGATGGACGGTGATTCGCACCTCGCCAAGGTGCCGGGAACGTCGGCCGGTCGGTTGTTCGACGGCGGCTCTGTGGAGGAGGTAAGTCGGCTGTGGATACCGGAAGCCGCCGTACGTCCGAAGACCGGGTGGCTATTGACTCGGCTTGTTCGGACGTACGAAGAAGGACCTTCGCCGCGTTGGCCAAGGAAATCTTCTCGGCCCCGGCAAGGCTCGGCGATGTTCGACTGGTCACCATCGACGGTCCCAGCGGATCGGGAAAGACGACGTTCGCTGCACGCTTGCTCACGGCTCTGTCGTCCCGAGGATCGGCGGTGCAGGTGCAGATCGAGCAGCTGTACCAGGGCTGGACACTCGATGGTGCTTGGAAGCGCCTGGACGAGCATGTGCTGGAACCCGTCGCCGCAGGCTGGGACGGTGGCTTCCATCCGTACGACTGGACCGTGGGTGAGTGGAGTCCGCGCTGGTGCGCGGTACCGGTGAGTGAGGTTCTGGTCGTGGAGGGCTGTGGGAGCTCGCCGAGAGCAGCGGACAAGATCACCAGCCGCCAGGTGTGGGTCGAGGCCCCGGCCGACGTGGCCATGGCTCGCGGGCTGGCCCGGCCCGGGACGGACCTGCCTCGCCGACTGCCCGCCTGGCAGCGCGAAGAAGCGCAATACTTTGCCGAGCAGGACACCCGGCGGCGTGCTGATCTGCGCGTGGATGGGAACCCCATCACACCGCCCGCCTTCGACCCGGAGATTGCCTTCCGCACGCTGCCCTAGGGATCTCCCGGCGTCGTACCGGGCGGGCAGACTGACCCCCATGCTGCTGGCGGAGGTGGTGAGGACCTCGGAGAGTGTGGCGGCCACCCGTTCTCGCACGCGGAAGACCGCTCTGCTGGCCGAATTGATCGCCCGTCTCGCACCGGACGAGGTGGTCGCGGTGATCGGGATGCTGGTGGCCGCACCACGTCAAGGGCGGCTAGGCGTTGGCTGGTCGACACTTCGCCGGATCGACGCTGGGCCGGCCGAGACGGCCATGCTCACCGTCTCCGACGTCGACGACCTGTTCAGCGCACTGGCGGTGACCGTCGGTGCCGGCTCGGCAGCGAGCCGGGAGGCTCAGCTGACCAGGGTGTTCGCCCGGGCAACCGCGGCGGAGCGCCCGTTCCTGATGGGTGTCCTCATGGGTGAGGTGCGGCAGGGGGCGCTGGAGAGTCTGCTGGGTGATGCGATCGCGGCGGCCACGAATTCGCCGGTTGAGCTCGTCCGGCGCGCCTGGATGCTGACCGGATCACTCACCGAAACGGCACGACTGGCCACTACCGGTGGCGCGCCGGAACTGAGTGCGGTCGGCTTGCAGGTCATGCGTCCGGTCAAGCCGATGCTGGCGGCTACTGCTACCAGTGTCGAAGCGGCGTTGGGTAACACCGGGGAGGCGATCATCGACTACAAACTCGACGGCGCTCGGATCCAGGTGCACCGCGACGGCGACAAGGTCGTCGTGTTCACCCGCAGTCTCAAGGACGCCACCGCGCGAGTCCCCGAGGTCGTGGACATCGTGCGGCAACTTCCGGCGCAGCGGCTCATCCTGGACGGCGAGTCGTTGGTCCTCGATGACACCAGCAGCCGGCCACGCTCGTTTGCCGACACGCAGAGCCGCTTCGGCGCGCAGGCCGCCCGAGAAGAGCTGCTCCGGCCGTATTTCTTCGACCTCCTGCACGTCGACGGCATCGACCTGATCGACGAGCCGCTGCACGTACGGCAGGCCGAACTGGAACGGGTGGCCGGCCCCTGGCGCGTTCCCTCGGTCCGGACCGACGATCCGCACGCCGCTGCACGGGTGCTCGTCGACTCCCTGGCGGCCGGCCATGAAGGCGCGGTGGTCAAATCCGTCGACTCGACCTACGCGGCGGGCCGACGTGGTAACAGCTGGCAGAAGGTCAAGCCGGTACGCACCCTGGATCTGGTCGTACTGGCGGCCGAGTGGGGGCACGGCCGGCGCTCCGGATGGTTGTCCAACCTGCACCTCGGGGCCCGAGATCCCGGGGGTGCGTACGGCGAGCCGGGCGGATTCGTCATGGTGGGCAAGACATTCAAAGGGATGACCGATGCCATGCTGGTCTGGCAGACCGAAGCCCTACAGAAACGCGAGGTACGGCGGACCAGTGGCACGGTCTGGGTCCGCCCGGAGCTGGTGGTCGAGATCGCCTTCGACGCCGCGCAGGTGTCCACTCGTTATCCCGGTGGGGCGGCGCTTCGCTTCGCCCGCGTGCTGGGCTACCGCGAGGACAAGGAAGCCACCGAATCCGACACGATCATGGCCGTGCGCGAGGCACTGCCCGGCTCTGTCGGCCGCTAGGCGGGTGCGACCGGCGCAGCCACCAGGAGATGGACGGCGGCGGCACCATGGCCCACCCGAACGTCCTGCTCGACGGTCAGCCCGGCGCTGCCTAACGCCTCGATGACCTCAGCTACCGGGCGAATCCGAAAGCCGTGCGCCGTGTACGGCTCCTTCTCCATCGCGTCGGGATCGCCCATCCCGACGACGACCCGGCCGGTGTCTTTCACGACCCGAGTGCACTCAGCGAACGGACCGGCCAATTCGGGGACGAAGTAGATGGTGTTGACCGTCAGGAGACCGTCGAGTGAGTCGTGGGGAAGCGGCAGCTCAGACACGGACGCGTTGTGCAAGTGCAGCCTCCCCGAACGGATGTCGCTTCGGAAACGGTGGGCGGCAGCTGCGAGCATCGTCTGAGATACGTCGACCCCGTGCACCGTGCCGGTTCCTCCCACCGCTTTCAGGAGCAAGTCGAGACCCACTCCCCCACCGAACCCGACATCAGCGGTAACGGCACCGGATGGCAGCGACAAGGCATCCACTGCTTGAGCAACGGTGTTGCGGTTCGCGCGGTTGAGCATCGCGCCGACCGCCCGACCCCGGAGCCCACTGGGCCGACCAAGCTGTCTGGCAAGGCCCGCCATCAAGCTGTCTCGCACGCCCATATGGCGACGATAGTGCCGGCCACCACGCCGAGGTCAGGGATCCATGGGGCCGCCGCCTGGAGCTACCGGAGCCGGCTTTGAAGGTTGATCCGCGGATCGCTGTCGTGCCGTCTCGGCCAACACGATGCCGCTGAAGATCAGTGCGGCGCCGAACAGCTGGATGCCGGTCAGCATCTCACCGAGGACCAACCAAGCGACGAGGCCGGCCATGACCGGCTCGGCCATCCCGAGCAGTCCGGTTCGCGAAGAACCCAGCGATGCCAGCGCAACCAGCACGAAGGAATAGGGAACGACGGTCCCCAGGACGATGATCCAGACAACCAGCACCCACAGCTGCACGGTTGTCCCGTCCAAGGGCCCGGGAAGCCGTACGGCGTTGCCCAGGATCGACCACTCGAAGGTCCACGGCGGACGGAGCACGGACCAGAACAGCGCTGCGGCGGTGAACACCCAGGCGGCCAGGCTCAACGGATCGCGAATCCCCATCCCGCGCTCACTGGACAGGTAGTAGGTCGCCAGCGCCGCGGCCGCGCCGAGCCCGGCCAGCAGGCCGATGCCGTCGAGGGTCAGGCCCTGCCACACCCGGGCCACGATCGCCAATCCCAGGACCGCCAGCGCCAGGGCCGCCCACATCCGGGTACGCACCGGCTGACGGCGGACGAACCGGACCCACAGCACGACGAGGACGGGGGCGAGGTACTCCAACAAGAGCGCGATGCCGACCGGCAGCCGGGAGATGGCCACGAAGTAGAACCACTGGACCAGGCCGATCCCGATGATCCCGACGAGAACCAGGAACCCGAGCTCTCGCGGCCGTACGCGAAGGGTCGCGGGGCGGGTCAGCAGGAGGAACAGCATCAGGATCACAGCCGAGCCCATCGACCGGAGCTGGACGAGATCGAGCGAGGACAGCCCCGAGCCCAGCGCCAGCTTGCTGACCGTCGCGTTGATGCCGAACAGGACCGCAGCGCCGCCAGCCGCGAGCACGCCGATCAGCGCGGCACCCTTAAGCGGACCGGGGCCCCCGGCGTTCTTCACTGACCGCACGCTAGCGGGTGCTCGCTTTGCCTATCTGAGGCGCCGACACGCCGGCGTCGTCAGCGGCGCGTCACCGCGCCTGGTAGGCAAAGTTGGCTCGATGTCGATTCAGTCTTCTGCTCGGCGATCCTGCTTGAGCCGTGACCGCCTGCGCTTGTCGTCCAGCCGCCGCTCGCGGGCACCACGGCTCGGCTTGGTCGGCCGACGTCGCGGCCCGTCCGGGCGCACCGCCTCGCGCAACAACGTCACGATCCGGGCCCGAGCGGCCTCACGGTTGCGCAGTTGCTGGCGGTACTCCGAGGCGGCGACGGTGAGCGTTCCATCGATGAGTCGGTCGCCGAGGCTATCCAGGACTGTCTCGATCAGCGGCTCCGGCCAGCCCGGGATCGTCGGCACGTGTACGGACAACTCGACCCGGGAGTCCGCGGTGTTCACGCCCTGCCCACCAGGTCCCGAAGACCGGGAGAAGCGCCACTGCAGGGCCCGTGCGGGTACGACAAGGACATCGGTGACCGACAGGTCGCCGAATGGTCCGTCCTCGCTCATCCCACAATCGTGACAGTCACCCGATGAGCAGTCATCCGATATAGCCCGCTGCGTTCTGCAGGGATGAACCGTTGTGCTGGAACCCCGGACGCAGCCCGCCGCACGCCGACGCGAGGCGCTCGAGCACCGGCGTGGCCTGTCGATGTAGGGATCCTGAGGGGTGGCGGAGATGCGCCGGACCGTCGGGGAGCAACATCCGCAACCAGTAAGAGGCCATGAGCCGCCGGTATGTGTGCAACCTGCGCTCCGTCGCGGGGTCGCGGTCGAAGGCCTCAACGAGCTTGTCGCTGTCCAGATCGTCGGTGACCAGTCCCGACACATGCTCGACCAAGTCGGCAAGCTCGAATGCCCGGTCACTGCCTCCCGAGTCCTCGAAGTCGACCAACCGGACCCTGATCCCGTCCCACAGGAGGTCGCGAGGTTACCGTCGGCCTGCCCAGCACCGGGTCGAGGTCAGCAGCGAGCGCCGCGTCCAGCGACGACCCGTCCAGCCACCTGGCGCCTCGCGGCATGCGTGCTGGACGACCAGGGTCCGGCAAGACGGTCGGCAACTCGCCGTAGCACGACCGTACTTGCCCGATCGCGTCGGCAGGGCTCCAGACGCGAAGAGGTGTAGCCGCAAGCGCAGCGGCGGGGACGCAGCGGTGCAAGAGCCCAACGGCCGCAACTATCGACGCAACTGGCGCGGGACCCCCGCGCCGGAGTTCAACGGCACACCCGAAGGCGGGACATGGTGACCTGCGGCGGGTCGCCAGCCAGGGCGCCCCGAACGGCGCCGGTGCCAAGCCCGGCGCGAACTCGTGCAGCAGCAAGAGCGCGCCCCACTCGCGGGCTGGCTCGCCGCGGTCCCTGCTGCGAAACCGCTTGGTCACTTGCTCCGCGCCCAGGTCCACATCGTGCGTGCTCGTGCCGGCTGGCATCGCGGCCTGACCGTTTCCGATCGCTCAGAGCACGTCGACGTCGGGGTACGGGATGCCACCGGATAGGCGCGCGTAGCCCGGGCCCCGGTCGAAGAACGGCTCGACGCCGGTTCGAGCGGTTCGGCGCCCAGCGCGCAGCGAGTCCGTCGCCGGCTCGTCGCAGGACGGGACTGCCTCATCGCCGGTCACGATCACGCCATAGTCCGTACGTGCGCCCTCGATCGAGACCTTGCCCCAGGCCACGTCGCGCAGCACCTCGGATACCGGCCGGTCGAGTGGATCCCCCCATCCGCCGCCGCCGGTGGTCCGGATCCGCACGACCTCGCAGGCGGCCAGCGGTTCGGCATCCGCGAGCGCGTCGACCTCGCGTTCCTTCGCGCCGCCGGGGTCGGCAGTCACTTGGAACGAGCGACCGGCCTGGCCTCCGTTGACCCCCCAGCACGCCAAGATGGATCGGTCGGCGATTGACATGAAGTGCGCCGGCAGGAGCATCCGGATGTGCTTCTCGTAGCCCAGTCCGCCCCGGAAGCGGCCCGCCCCACCGGAATCAACCGCCAGGCCCAGCGACTCGACGACAAACGGAAACCGCGACTCGCTGAACTCGGTCGGCAGGTTCCGCGAATCCGGTACGACGTGGATGGTGTCCTCGCCGTCGGCGTAGTACCGGCCGCCCGAACCGCCGCCCAGGACCTCGCGCATCAGGTAGGACTGTCCTTCGGCGTCCTGGCCGTACACCCCGGTATATCGGATCGTCTCCTGATCGGCCGGCATCCGCCCGTCGACGGCCTTGGCGATCACCCCCGCCAGCACGCCGAGCAGCCGCAGGATCACGAACGTGCGCGCATTCGTCGGCGCCGGGAAGACCGGGGTGAGCAGGGTTCCGGGCTCGGGGAAACGCAGATCGATCAGCGGGACGACGCCCTCGTTGACGTCGAGTTCGGCCATCCGCTCCGGGGTGTCCGCGAGGTTGCGCAGGATCGGCGCCAGCCACTTCTTCAGGAACGTGCCGTCGGCGAAGTCCCCCACGTGGTTGATCGGCCCCTTGGCCTGCGGGCTCGTCCCGGTGAAGTCCAGGATCAGCCGGTCCCCTTCCTG
>JALZIL010000086.1 GCA_030860305.1 Actinomycetota bacterium | reverse complement strand
ATCCGCCGGTGTTCGACCCGCTCGGCGTTGCACGGCCCCTCACCACTGACCACCCGGTTGAAGTCATCCCAGTCGATCTGGCCGAAGTCGTAGTGACCGGTGGCCGCGTTCCAGCGCAGCTCCGGGTCCGGGAAGGTCACGCCGAGCGCCTCGGTCTGGGGTACGGACATGTCCACGTACCGCTGCCGGAGCTCATCGTTGGTGTGCCGCTTGATTTTCCACGCCATCGACTGCTCGGTATTGGGCGACCGGTCATCCGGCGGGCCGAACATCATCAGCGACGGCCACCACCAGCGATTGACCGATTCCTGCACCATCTCGCGCTGTGCGTCCGTTCCGCGCATCATCGTCATCAGCAGCTCGTAGCCCTGCCGCTGGTGAAAGGACTCCTCCTTGCAGATCCGGACCATCGCTCGGGCGTACGGCCCAAAAGAACTGCGGCACAACGGGACCTGATTGCAAATCGCGGCCCCGTCGACCAGCCAGCCGATCACGCCGACGTCGGCGTACGACGGTGTCGGGTAGTTGAAGATCGAGGAGTACTTCTGCCGACCGCTGATCAGCATCTCGGTCATCTCGCCGCGGTCGATACCGAGCGTTTCGGCTGCGGCGTACAGGTACATCCCGTGCCCCGCCTCGTCCTGAACCTTGGCGAGCAGGATTGCCTTGCGACGCAGGGATGGAGCCCTGGTGATCCAGTTGCCTTCCGGCTGCATCCCGATAATCTCGGAGTGCGCGTGCTGGGCGATCTGCCGAATCATGGTTTTGCGGTACTTCTCGGGCATCCAGTCCCGCGGCTCGATCCGCTGATCGTGGGCAATCGTGGACTCGAAGTGGTCCAGGAGCGCGTTCCCAGCTTCCGCAGCTTCGAGTTGCGCGGTCTCAGGTTGCACGGTCTCGCTCATGCTCCTCCAACCGACCAAATGTTCGGTCTCCGATTCTACCTGCCGGCTGCGCACAGAGAATCAGCGACGGACTTCCTGCCTCCATACTGTTGCGGTGAGCGACCAACGGCCAGACCCGCTGCGTTCGAAGGTGCTCTACGGCGGCGTTATCGGGTTGGGTGCCGCGGCGCTCGTGGCGCTTGGTCTGGCGGCGCTGTTCGACATCTCATTCTGGGCGGCTGCGGGGATCACTGCACTCATCGGCCTGGGCTTGGCCATGCTGCTGGCCGTGCTCGTCAGCTGATCAAAATCGACCCCAATCCGTGGTGATCTTGACCTTATTGCGGTTTCAGCCCGCCTTTCCCGGCGTGTCGCCACCATAAGGTCAAGATCACCAACGGAAACGTTGTGGCTCGTAGGGTGGCCGCATGTCTCGTCGCCTTGCCGCAGTCGCGCTCGTCGTCCGTGACTATGACGAGGCGCTTGCTTACTACTGCGGCGTACTCGGCTTCGAGCTGGTCGAGGACACCGAAGTCGGCGCCGGCAAGCGCTGGG
The DNA here is from genome assembly GCA_030860305.1 of Actinomycetota bacterium. The sequence goes on along the minus strand of JALZIL010000086.1, from coordinate 896 downwards.
TTCTCGTCACACCCTCGGCGCAGGTCGGATCCCGGCTCCTGCTCGCCCAGGCCAACGGCCCGGACCAGCAGGCTCGCATCGGCGACCAGACCGGCGGCCGCGTCTTCCTTTTCCTGCACACCGACGATTTCGCGGCCGACCACGCACGGTACGTCGCAGCCGGCGTCACCTTCATCGAGCGGCCACGGCAGGAGCCGTACGGAACGGTCGCCGTCTTCGAGGATTTGTACGGCAACCGCTGGGACCTTGTCGAACCCGCTCCCGAGAACCAATGTTGATCATCGGCGAATCGGGGGTTTGTGCCCGGATAAACGCCGCTTTTGCCGATGATCATCTGGGCTGAGGCTGCCCTAGGCGGATCACTCGGTTGACCTGCCCACCGGCGACGGGGGTCAGTGCAGGCAGGATTCGGGTAGTTCGAACCAACGCAGTGCCTCGAAGTCAGCGGACACCCGCTGGGCCGGATCGTCACAAGCCAAGTCGCAATTGTCATGTTGGACAAAGAGATTGCGCGCCTCGGCGAGGTAGCCGGCCAGAACGGTCTCGTCGGCCCGCTCCTGGTGATCGGGATACCGCATGGCGCCGTGCGCGTCGTAGGAGACTTGGTGCAGCCGCATCGGCGGCTCGACCGGGCCGTCGCGATGCCGCCACAGTCCGGTCGCCGGGTCGAAGCGGTAGTCCGGCAACAGCCGAAAGCCATGCGCGGCAACGAGATGCACCGCAGCTACGAGATAGTCGAGCACCGGCTCGCTGATGAAGTAGTTGAAATTCACCCGTACCCAGCCGGGTTTGATGCCTTCACAGCCGGATGAGATCTCGCGCTCGAACTCGCGCGACCGTTCGATGTCGATGCCCAGAAGCCGGTGCCCGTACGGACCCGCACACGAACAACCGCC
>JALZIL010000077.1 GCA_030860305.1 Actinomycetota bacterium | reverse complement strand
TGGATCAACGTGGCCGGGCTGATGGTGATGGTGTTCAACCTGCTCTACGTCAACCTGGTCAGCAGCGGCCTGCATTCCTACGCCGGCGTCAACTAGCGCGCGGCGCTCAGCTCGGCGGATCTTCCTCCCGGCGGGCTCGGCGATCGAGCTCGCGGAGGAAGTCGGGGTTATCGTCGGGCGGGAGCGGTTCGCGACGGCTGGGCTTGCGGGCAGGAGGGGGGGTGGGCCGTGCCGTACCGCCCGTACGCCCGCCCGATGCCGCGCTGGCACTGCCACTCATCCGCCACAGGGCGAACAGCAGCGCACCGATCAAAACCATGCCAATGAGGACGTACATCCGGCTAACCCCCTGAGAGTTCCCGACGATACCCCGCGCAGTGACAACAACGACGAGAAGGCGCAACCGTGGACGACGTAGACCGGCAGATCGTCTCGTTGCTGCGCGCCAACGGCCGCGCCTCCTACGCCGAACTCGCCCGCACGGTCGGGCTGTCCGCACCGTCGGTGCACGAGCGAGTGTCCAAGCTCGAAGCGGCCGGGGTCATCCTCGGCTATTCCGCCGCAGTCGACCGGGCGGCCGTCGGCGAGGCGGTGACCGCGCTGGTCGGAGTCTTCGAATCCGACGTGGAGGCCGACGAGGACCTGGTCGATGCGCTGAAGCGGATGCCCGAGATCACCGACTGCTTCTACGTGGCCGGCGAAGAGGCGTTCCTCCTGCGGGTACGGGTGGCCGACATCGCGGCTCTGGAGCGGGTCGTCTCCGCGATCAGCCGGATCCGTGGCGTGGCCCGGACCCGTACGACGGTGGTCCTGTCCAGCCGGTGGGAAGACCGACATGTTTAGGGCCGTCGCGATCTACACAGTTGGCCGGATCGCCATCTTCGCGGTCCTGCTCGCCGTGCTCTGGGCAGTCGACCTCGGCAGCTTCCCGGGCATTCTGTTCGCTCTGTTGCTCTCGATGCCAGCGTCCTACTTCCTGCTGGGCAAACAGCGCGAGGATCTGGCAGCGGCGGTGATCGAGCGCCGCGAGGCCCGGGCGAGGCTGCGCGACCGGCTGCGCGGTTCGTCAGATGCTGCCTCAGATGGCGAGCCCGAGCGCGAGCAGGAGGCCCAGCAGTAGCTGCGTCAACCCGGTGGCACGCAGCACCGGGAGCAGGGCCGCGCCCCGCGCCCCCCCGAGCACCGCACCCACTGGCGGAAGGGCAGGAATCGCCGCGGCCAGTCCCAGTGCGGCGAAGGGCCGGGCGGACAGCGCCAGTCCGGCGACCACGACGAAACTGAATACGACCATGGTGGCGTACAGCCATCTCGTACGGCGTTGTCCGAGGACGACGGCGAGCGTGCGCTTGCCCGATTCGGCGTCACTGTCAAGATCCCGAAGGTTGTTGACCACGAGCAGGGCGCAGGCCAGCAGCCCGACGGGCACCGAAGCGACGACCGCTTGCGGCAGGATTTGCTCGGCTTGGACGTAGGCGGTCCCGACGACGGCGACGACGCCGAAGAACACGAATACCGCGACCTCGCCGAGCGCACGGTAGCCGTAGGGCTTCGTACCTCCGGTGTAGAACCAGGCGGCGGCGATTGCGATGGCGCCGACCGCGAGCAACCACCAGGAGGTCATCGCCGCGAGGGCGATACCGGCGACGGCGGCGATGCCGAAGCAGATCACCGCGGCGGTACGTACCGCCGTCGCGGTGGCCAACCCGGACCCGACGAGCCGGGTCGGCCCGACCCGGTCAGTGTCGGTGCCGCGTACGCCGTCGGAGTAGTCGTTGGCGTAGTTCACCCCGACCTGCAGAGCGAGAGAGACCAGCAGCGCGAGCATGGCTCGACCGGGGTCGAAGGCGTCGACTCCGGCGGCGGCACCGGTGCCCACAAGCACCGGCGCGACGGCGGCCGGAAGGGTCGGCGGTCGGGCCCCGACGACCCACTCGGCCAGGCTGGTCACGGGGCGTCGTCGGGTGTCGGACCGGCCGCTGCGAGGAGTTGGGCAGCCACCCGGTCGAGCTTGCCCGAGTGCAGCCTCGGGAGAGCGGGCACGCAGATGACCGCGCGCGGAGCCGCCGCCGTACCAAGACGTGCGGACACGTAGGCGCGGACGTCGGCGAGGTCGATGCTTTCGCCGTCCGCGGGTACGACGAGGGCGATGACGGCTTGGCCCCATTCGGCGTCCGGGCGACCGAGAACCGCGGCGTCGGTGATGTCCGGTCGCCCGCGCAAGACCTCTTCGACGGCGCCGGCCGCAACGTTGACTCCGCCGCTGATGATGACGTCGTCGAGCCGCCCGATCACCGAAACCCGCCCGCTGTCGTCGACCATGCCGGCATCCCGGGTCTGGAACCAACCGTCCACAAAGGACTCTCGCGTCTCGTCGGGGGCCGCGTGATAGCCGAGAGCCACCACGTCCCCCCCGATCTGCAAGCCGTTTGGGGACGCACGCACGTAGACCCCGTCGAGCGGAATACCGTCGTACACGCAGCCGCCGGCGGTCTCGGTCATACCGTACGTCGACACGATCCGGACACCTGCCGCTGTTGCCTCAGCGCGTAAACGATCGTCGAGTGGCCCGCCGCCGACCAGTACGGCGTCGAAGCCGGCCAGCGCGTCGACGCCCGCCCCGTCGTGGACCAGCCGACTGAGCTGGGTCGGCACCAACGAGGTGTAGTGCGGCAACCCAGCGGGAAGCCTGCGTGCGGCCTCGACAAAGGCCTCCACGCGGAATCCCGCTGATCCATCGACCGAGACAGCCTCGAGGTCGGCCAGCCGGCTGCGTACCAGGACCTGCAGGCCGCCGATGGAGGAGACCGGAAGGGCGAGTAGCCAGGCCCCGGGCCCGCACAGGCGGCGCAGGGTCGCATGTGCGCTAGCCAGCAGCGATCTGGCGGTCAGCAGCACCGCGCGCGGTGCTCCGCTGGAACCGGACGTGGCCACGACTGCTGCGACATCGCCCGGTACGGGCTGGTCGAGGTGCAGGGCGCTGGGCCAGTCCTGGCCGGGTGGGGCTGGTGCGTGGGGGAGTACGCACAGCGTGGTGGAGCCGGCCAGTGCATCCGTAAGCGCGTCCACGACGGCAGAGACCGGGTGGGCCGGCACAACCGTCAGTGGGCGGGCCATCGACGACTAATCTATCGCCGTGCCCGAGGCTGCGTGGACGGCGTCGCAGGGACGGTGGTCGCTACCGCTGGCCGGGCTGGTGGAAACTGCGGGGTACGCGATACCGATGCGGTCCCGCTTCCGGGGGATCACCGTTCGCGAGGGGGTGTTGGTCCGCGGTCCGTGCGGATGGGGGG
>JALZIL010000061.1 GCA_030860305.1 Actinomycetota bacterium | reverse complement strand
CGGCACCGGCTGCCAGAGATACTCCTCGTCGGTGAGCCCCTCCAGCCGGCGGCTCAGCCGCTCGTACGCCTCATCCAGTTGGACCAGCAGCAACTCGATCCGGGACATGGCTCAGGTCTAGCGGCTGCGCACCAGTGGCGCCAGTCACTGGGACCCGGCGGGCACGAGAAATGAACGGACTTTCTCCGGAGAATGTCGCATCTGGACGCCGGCTGATCGCACTTTCTCCGGAGAAAGTGCGGTGCGGAGTGGGGCGACGGTGGGGAGTCATCTGCTGATGATCAAGTCCACGCTGCCGTCGCCGACCTCGGTGCACTCGACCGAGGCAGTCCCGAGTTCGATGGTCTCTCCGGAAGAGCAGGACCCCTGTTGGCCGTCGTAGCCAATGGTGGCCACGCCGCCCGCGCTCGACACCAGCTGGATAGTGTCGCCACCGTCCTGGCCGAAATCGGTCGAGGAGCCGTTCCCCCGGAGCGAGACGTCGCAGACCGAGTTGGTGCAGTTGTAGGACGACGTCGTGCACGCGCTGAGCAGCAACCCGGCTCCCAGCGAGAATGCGGCGACTCCAGCTCGATGCGAACGTCGGCGCAGGGCGCTGGTCGCACCCGCGATCGGCTGTGCCCAGTCCTGGTTGCTGACGGTGGTCATGAGATCTCCTCTGCGTCTGAGTCAGTTCGGCGACCGACTGCCCGCTCACCGTCGATGAGACGCCCGCTGGTGCGGGAGCGTTCCAGCTCGGAACGGTTCGGACGGCTAGGGCGTACGACCCTCGGCCAGCATCTCGACGAACTGCGCGATCCGCCGGGCTCGCGTCTCCTCCCGCTTTGCGTCCTGAACGCGGTAGAGGATCGCGTACCGGTTCGTCGACTTCAATCCGGAAAAGGCAAGGGCAGCAGCGGGTACGGCGTCCAACGCGGCCTGCAGATCGGCCGGTACCTCGGCGGCGGCCGGACCGTCGTACGCCCTGGCCCAACGCCCGTCAGCCTTGGCCCGCTCCACCTCGGCGATGCCCTCGGGCTGCATCCGACCAGCTTCGGTGAGTGCGGCGACATACCCGACGTTGCGCTTGGACCAAACACTGCGCGGGCGTCGCGGGCAGAAGCGTTGCCGGTACGACGTGTCGTCATCGCCCTTGCGGGCCTGCCCGTCGATCCAGCCATAGCAGAGCGCGACCTGAAGTGCCTCGGCGTAGCTCACCGACTCGATGCCCGACCCCTTCTTGGCGATCAGCAGCCACAGCCCGACCGGGTCCTGACGGTGCGCGGCCACCCACGCTTCGAACTCGGCGGCGCTAGCGAAGGCCACGGTGGGCGGCTCGACCTTCGGCCCGGCCTGCTTCGTCGCGACCATGACGTCGGTCAGCCTTTCCGGCCAAGGACGCCTTGCGGGTACGGCGTACGGCCCTCGGCCAGCATCTCGACGAACTGGGCGATCCGCCGCGCCCGCGTCTCCTCCCGCTTGGCCTCCTGCACGCGGTAGAGGATCGCGTACCGGTTGGTCGAGCTCAGACCCGAGAAGGCAACCGCAGCCGCGGGTGCATCGTCCAGCGCGCTGCGGAGGTCATCGGGGACAACAGCTGTCGCCGAGCCGTCATAGGCCTTGGCCCAGCGCCCATCCGCCTTGGCCCCGTCGCCGACGATCAGGTCCTGGATCTGCAGGTCCGCCGGCGGCGACCCCTCGGGCGGGTCGACGTCGGGGCGGGTCAGTTCACTCACACTGGCTCCTCAACTGTTTGCACATTTGTCAGGTGGTTCCGGTCACCGAGCATTGTGCCGGGCCGTACGCGATCATGGAGCTGTGACCCAGACACGCCGCACCCGGGCGGTGCTAGCGCCATGATCGCGAAGACACCGCCGTCACCGAAGATCGAGCCACCAACCCTCGCCTTCGCCGCCGCCGAGGCGTTCGAGACGTGGGTGGCCGAGCACCGCGACGACCCGGTCGGGCTGTGGCTGCGGATCGCCATGAAGGGCTCGGGCATCGAATCGGTCAGCTACGACGAGGCGCTCAAGGTGGCGCTGTGCTACGGCTGGATCGACGGGCAGAAAGGCAAGGGCGACGACAAGACCTGGAAACAACGCTTCTGTCCCCGT
>JALZIL010000044.1 GCA_030860305.1 Actinomycetota bacterium | reverse complement strand
CTGCAGGGGTCCTTCCTGGTTGCCGCCGGAGTCGCTGCCCGGATCGGCACCGCGCAGGTCGGTGCTCACCAGATCGCCTTGCAGCTGTGGCTGTTCCTGGCCCTGGTGTTGGACAGTTTCGCCATCGCCGCGCAGTCCCTGGTCGGCGAGAGCCTCGGGGCGAGGCGAGTGGACGAAGCCCGCGCGACCGCCTGGCGGGTCGCGCGGTACGGCACTGTGACCGGGATCGTCGTGGCGGTCCTGCTGCTGCTTGGCCGCGACGCCATCCCGCAACTGTTCTCCTCCGATCCCGATGTGCTTGCCGGGGCGGCAACGATCTGGTGGTGGTTTGCGCTCATGCAGCCCTTCGCCGGTCTGGTCTTCGCCTTGGACGGTGTGCTCATGGGCTCAGGTGACGTCGCGTTCCTGCGCACCCTGACCCTCACAGCGGGCCTTGTCGGGTTCCTGCCGCTGACCCTGCTCTCGATCCCGCTCGGGTTGGGACTGAACGGGATCTGGGCGGGGTTGACGGCGTTGATCCTCATCCGCCTGGTCGGCGGATGCCTGCGGGTACGCGGAGGCCGTTGGGCGGTTGGCGGTAGCGGAGTGCGCTCCGCCGGATGACTCCGCGAGCCGTGGCTGGGCGAATCCAGGCGGCCGCCCTGTGCCACAGTGACGGCGTGCCGCCGCCCGCTCCGTCCTCCGCCAGTACTGCCGAACGACTGCTTGCCCGGCTGCGCGGGTTGGGCGGGGTCGTCGTGGCGTTTTCGGGTGGAGTGGACTCCGGGGTCGTCCTGGCCGGTGCGGTACGCACGCTCGGTCCGGGCCGGGTGATCGCGGCCACCGCGGTGTCAGGCAGCCTTCCCGGCGAGGAACTGGAGGCGGCGGCGGTGTTTGCCGGAGAACTGGGCGTCGCGCACCTGACCCCGTTCACCGATGAGCTCGCCAGGCCTGGATATCGGGCCAACGGCGGGGACCGCTGCTATTTCTGCAAGGCCGAACTCCTCGACGTACTGCTGCCCCTTGCCGCTGACTACGGCCTGCCGTACGTGGCGACCGGGACCAATGCGGATGACCTGCGAGCGGGCTTCCGGCCGGGCATCCGCGCAGCGCAGGAGCGGGGTGCAATCCGCCCGCTGGCCGATGCGCAGCTGAGCAAGGACGACGTGCGTGGAATCGCCCGCGCGTGGTCATTGCCGTTGTGGGACAAGCCCGCTGCGGCCTGTCTGTCGAGTCGGATCGCTTTCGGCATTCAGATCAACCCGCATCGACTGGCCAGGGTCGAGCAGGCCGAGCGCGATCTTCGATCGGCCCTGCGCGCCGCGGGTTTGCACAGCCGCAACCTCCGGGTCCGCGACCTCGGCGACACAGCGCGAGTGGAGGTCGACGCCACGCTGACCCCGGCGCTGGCCTCGCGACCCGACCTGCTGGCGGCTGTGACCGGCTTCGACCGGGTCGAACTCGATCCGGTCGGCTTCCGCTCCGGGGCGATGAACGAACTCCTACCTGACCCGGCTCGCTTCCGCTGAGGGGCGGATGCGTTCAGTCGCGCGAGCTGAGCACGCAGAACTCGTTGCCCTCTGGGTCGGCCAGCACTATCCACCCGACATCGTCGGACTGTCCGACGTCGATGCAGGTCGCCCCGAGCTCCTCCAGTCGAGCGACCTCGACGGCCTGGTCGTCAGCCGCCCGGGGCGCCAGGTCTATGTGCAGTCGGTTCTTGACCTGCTTACCTTCCGGCACCGACACGAACACCAGACCCGGGCCGCGTTCCTCCACCGGGGTGCTGTCGGCTTTCGACAGGGCGTGCGGCGGCACAATCACCACCTCGTCCGGCGCTTCGTAGACCGTCTGCCAGCCGAGAGCCTCGGCCCACCATCGTGCCTGCGCTCCGACGTCGACGCAGTCGACCACCACCGAATACCACCGCACACTCACCGGGTTCTCCTCTCGCACCCTGGACGATCCAAGGTTCGGCGATCCTCTCGCAGCCCACTGACATCGGCCGCCCATGGATCTTTGCGGAGCCCAGCGATCGCGATCGGCGCAGCACCCGAAATTCAGCGGCCTGGGTCACGCCTCTGGATATCTCCCGGGTCGGGTAGGTCGGCGCGACCACCGGTTGAGCAACTTTGCGGCGAAGGCTGCAGCGCCGAAGCCGTTGTCGATGTTCGTCACGACGACGCCGGGAGCGCAAGAGTTGAGCATGGTCAGCAGTGCGGCCAGGCCGTCGAACGCCGCCCCGTAGCCGACGCTGGTCGGTACGGCGACGACCGGACTCGAGACCAGGCCGCCGACGGCGCTGGACAGCGCACCGTCCATTCCGGCCACCACGATCACCACATCGGCGGCCTCCAGATCGACGCGTACGGCGATCAGCCGGTGCAGGCCGGCGACACCCACGTCATCGATCCGGGTCACCGCCACGCCGAGTGATTCGGCGACGAAGGCGGCCTCGGCCGCGACCGGTGCGTCGGACGTTCCGGCCGAGACAACGACGACATCACCGACTTGGCTTGCCGGACACCCGATTCGGGCACAGCGAGCTACCGGATCCAGATCGGCATCCGGCCAGCGCAGCTGGATGGCCTCGGCGGCCTTCGCATCGACCCGGGTCGCGAGAGCCAGCGTGCCGGTCTCGAGCAGCCCGGCCAGGCAGCCCACGACCTGGTCCGGGGTCTTTCCCTCGGCGTACACGACCTCGGGGATCCCGGTCCGCTCGACGCGGTCAATGTCCAGGCGCGCGAAGCCGAGATCAAGCACCGCATCACGAGCCTGTTCCCTGGTGGCCGGGCCGTCCGGGGGCCGCAGATCCTCAGTCACGGCTGCCATGGTGCCCGGTCGGGAATGATCGGTGTCGTGGCCACCACCGGACCCGACGGGCTCAGCATCGTGGACAAACCCCAGGGCCTCACCTCGCATGACGTCGTCGCCCGGATGAGGCGCCTGGCGGGCACCCGCAGGGTCGGGCATGCCGGGACGCTGGACCCGATGGCGACTGGCGTTCTGGTCATCGGGCTGGGCCGCGCCACCCGGCTGCTCGGATACATCTCCGGCCAGGACAAGGCGTACGCGGCCACGATCCGGCTGGGCGTCCGAACGGTGACCGACGACGCCGAGGGCGAGGTCACCGAGACATCCAGCACCGTGGATGTCGGTGCACACGCAATTCAGTCCGGCCTGGCGGCCCTGACCGGCGATATCGAGCAGGTGCCGTCCTCGGTCAGCGCGATCAAGGTGGACGGCCGCCGGGCGTACTCCCGCGTACGCGGGGGTGAGGAGTTCACCCTTCCGTCCCGACCGGTCACCGTCTCGGCTTTCGACCTGCTCGCCGTACGGCGGCCGACCTCGGATCTGATCGACCTCGACGTCGCTGTGGAGTGCACAACCGGTACGTATGTCCGCGCCCTGGCGCGGGATCTCGGCGATGCGCTCGCGGTCGGCGGGCATCTCACCGCGCTACGGCGGACGCGGGTCGGGGGATTCTCGATCGAGCAGGCGCGGACGCTGGAGGAGTTGGCGGCCGCGCCGGTCACCCATGACCTCGCGGCTGCGGTCCGCCACAGCTTGGCCGGGCTTTCGGTGGACGTCGGGACTGCGCGCGCACTGCGCCACGGCCAACGAGTGGCTGCCTTGGGCCTGCCCGGCATCTATGGTGTCTTTGACCCACAGGGCGCTGCCGTCGCCCTTGTCGAAGACCTCGACGGGCAGACCCGGACGGTCGTCGGCTTCGGCTGAGCCGCCAGCTCCGCGACCTCAGTCACCGACGAGGACATGACCGAACGGCGAACGGTCGTTAACCTCGACTCCGACACTCCTGTAAGTGCCCCATCACCTACCCCGCCACCCAACCGAGAAGGCACCCGTGACCGACATCCTGACCCGCCCGACTCAGCTCTGTGCCGACCTGCCGCTGCAGGTCGTGCCGTCGGCCAGTCCGGTCGATGCGGTACGGCGGGCCGAGATCCTGGCCGAGCCCGGGTTCGGGCAGCACTTCACCGATCACATGCTCTCGATCACCTGGACCCGTGGCGTGGGTTGGCATGACGCGCTGCTCGGCCCCTTCGCGCCGCTGCAGCTGCATCCGAGCACGGCCGTGCTGCACTACTCGCAGACCATCTTCGAAGGACTCAAGGCATTCAACCTCGATGACGGCGGCCTGGCGGTGTTCCGGCCCGACGCCAATGCGGCACGTTTCCAGCGCTCCGCGGCTCGGCTGGCGATGCCTTCGCTGCCTGCGGACGCGTTTGTCGCCGCGGTTGAAGCGCTCGTCAGCATCGACCGGGCCTGGGTCCCCTCGGGCGGCGACCGGAGCCTGTACCTGCGCCCGTTCATGTTCGCCACCGAGGCCTTTCTGGGGGTCCGACCGGCGCACGAGTACCTGTGTCTGTTCATCGCCTCGCCGTCGGCCGCCTATTTCCCGCAGGGCGTCAAGCCGGTGACCGTGTGGCTGTCCGAAGACTTCGTCCGCGCGGCGCCAGGCGGTACCGGCGCGGCGAAGACCGGCGGCAACTACGCCGCCAGCCTGCTCGCCCAGGAACAAGCCGCTGCGCAAGGTTGCGATCAGGTCGTGTGGCTGGACGCGGTCGAGCGCAGCGCGGTCGAAGAGATGGGCGGAATGAATCTCTTCTTCGTCATTGATCACGGGCGGGGGGCCGGGAGCCGACAGGGAGTGAGCATCGAGGGAGGAACGAGCGAGGAGCGCAGCGAGCGCGGAGGCGACCCATCTGAAATCGAACTCGCCACGCCCGAACTCACCGGGACGCTGCTGGCCGGCATCACCCGGGAATCGGTGATCACGCTCGCCGGTGAACACGGGTACGGCGTCTCCGAACGCCGGATCACCGTCGAGGAATGGCGCGAGCGGGCCGCCGACGGTTCGCTGACCGAAGTGTTCGCCTGCGGGACCGCTGCCGTCATCACCCCGATCGGAAGGGCCCGTAGCACCGGTGGGGAGTTCACGATGGCAGACGGCGAGCCCGGTCCGATCACGACGGCGCTGCGCGAGGAACTGCTCGACATCCAGCACGGCACTGTCGACG